>NZ_MKXT01000006.1:0-108294 GCF_001913985.1 Corynebacterium sp. S5S1 | reverse complement strand
GCTGAACTTCACTCAGCGAACTACGTGCTCTCAAAGAAAATGCTCCCCACTAGTTGTTGGCAACTGATTTCTCAGTCCAACTAATGGGGAGCAGTTCACAATGAACGCTGCGGGGCGGCTTTGGTGTATCTGCGTACTTAGAAGCTTTCGAGCCAAGCGGCGTGCACGCGGGCGTCACCGTTTTCTTCTGGGTGGAAGCTCAGCGCCGTCACGCGGCCTTGGCGCACGCCGACCACCGCGTCGCCGTTCTCGCCCGGCACCGTCGCGATGATTTCGACGCCGTCGCCCACGCGAGTAACCAATGGGGCACGGATGAAGCTCGCCTCAATGTCGAGCGTGTCCTCCCCCATCGCGACGGGCACGATGCGTTCTTCGGAGAAGCGCTGGTTGCCAAAAGCATTGCGACGCACGGTCACGTCCAGCAGCCCCAGGGTTTGCTGCCCCGGCGCGGGATTCTCCAGCTCGCGGGCGCAGTAGATGAGCCCCGCGCAGGTCGCGAGCACCGGCAATCCTGCAGCTGCGTCGTCGCGCAGCGGCTCGGCCAGCCCGAAGCTACGCGCCAGCTTATCGATAACACTCGACTCGCCGCCCGGAATCACCAGCCCATCGAGCCCGTCCACGTCGCGCGGCACCCGCACCCGGCGCGTAGCCACACCGAGCCCGTCCAGAATGCGCAGGTGCTCCTCGACGCCGCCTTGCAGCGCCAGTACCCCGACGGTAGCTACCATCCGCGCTCAGCCAGGCGGTGCGGTGCAGGCACGTCGTTGACGTTGATGCCCACCATGGCCTCGCCGAGGCCGCGGGAAAGCTTGGCGAGTTCGGCGGGGTCGTCGTAAAGCGTGGCGGCCTTCACGATGGCTTCCGCGCGCGCTGCCGGGTTGCCGGACTTGAAGATGCCGGAGCCAACGAAGACGCCTTCGGCGCCCATCTGGCGGACAAGGGCGGCGTCGGCAGGCGTAGCCACACCACCGGCAACAAAGAGCACGACCGGGAGCTTGCCCGTCTCCGCAACCTCTGCGACCAGGTCATACGGGGCCTGCAGCTCCTTCGCTGCAACGTAGAGTTCATCCCGATCCAGGTGGCGCAGGCGCGCAATCTCGGCCTTAATGGTGCGCAGGTGCTTCACGGCCTCGGAGACGTCGCCGGTGCCGGCCTCGCCCTTGGAGCGAATCATGGCCGCGCCCTCGGTGATGCGGCGCAGCGCCTCACCCAGGTTGGTGGCGCCGCACACGAACGGCACGTCGAAGTCCCACTTATTGATGTGGTTGACGTAATCGGCCGGGCTGAGCACCTCGGACTCATCGATAAAGTCCACGCCGAGCTCGCCCAGGATCTGCGCCTCTACAAAGTGACCGATGCGAGCCTTGGCCATGACGGGGATGTCGACGGCCTCGACGATGCCCTCGATAAGCTCCGGGTCAGACATGCGGGCGACGCCGCCCTGCGCGCGGATATCGGCCGGCACGCGCTCCAGCGCCATCACGGCCGATGCGCCTGCGTCCTCCGCAATACGCGCCTGCTCCGGCGTGACGACGTCCATGATGACGCCGCCCTTCAACATATCGGCTAGTCCTCGCTTCACGCGCGTAGAGGCGCGTCCTTGTTCATTTACCTGTTCAGTCATAGGTCACATAGTGGCCCACACAAGTGGTACAAGACAAGAGCCATTTTCAGCGTGTTGGATTAGACCACTTATGATGGGTCCGTGCCCCTTCGTCTCGATCCCTCTGATACGCGGCCGCTGCCCGTGCAAATAGCCGCAGCCTTGCGCGCCCAGGTTGCCGCCGGCGTCCTCCTGCCCGGCGAGCGCGTTCCCTCGACCCGCCACTTGGCTTCGCAGCTCAGCGTTTCCCGAGGCAGCGTGGTCACCGCCTACGACCAACTCACAGCCGAGGGCTACCTCACCGCCGAGGTTGGCTCCGGTACCATCATCAACCCTCTGCTCCCCCACGCCCGGACTCCACAGCCTCAACCCGCGCCGCACCCTGCCCCTACCCCGAAACTCATCGAGCTAACCCCAGGCCTTCCGGACACCGCCGGGATCCTCACCCCCGAATGGAGGGCAGCGTGGCGTCAGGCAGCGGTGGACCCCTCCGGCGATCTCCCTCGCGAGGTAGCCGGGCACCTGCGTCACATGCGTGGACTCACCGTCGATCCGGCCTACGTGGTGGTGACCGCCGGCGCCCGCGATGGCTTGTCGGTGCTGCTGCACGCGCTGGGCGGGCAGCTTCGAGTGGGCGTAGAGTCGCCGGGCTACCCCAGCCTGCGCCGCGTACCCCACGCTTTGGGCCATACGCTTGTCGACGTCCCCACCGACGCCGAAGGCGTCACCGTCCCCACCGTGGACCTCGACGTTCTCATCGTTACTCCTTCCCACCAGCACCCCTATGGAGGATCCTTGCCAGCGGCGCGGCGCGCGGAGCTCGTCGAATGGGCCCGCGCACACGACGCCCTCCTCATCGAGGATGACTTTGATTCCGAACTGCGCTACATCGGCCAGCCACTGCCCGCCCTGGCCGCGCTCGCTCCAGAGCACACCGTGCTGCTGGGCACCTTCTCCTCGGTCATCTCCCCCTCCATTGCCTGCGGCTACCTCGTCGTCCCACCGCGCCTGCGCCCAGCCGTTGACCGCGTGCGCGAGGTCTTCGGCCAACCCGTCGGCGCCATCCCCCAGGCCGCACTCGCCCACTACCTTGCCAGCGGCGCTTTACGACGCCACACCGGCCGCATGCGCCGCACCTACAAACGCCGCCGCAACCTAGTGGCCGAAACGCTGGGCTCCGTCGATGGCGCCCAGCTCCTGCCCATCCACGGTGGCCTCCACGCGGTCCTTTTGTGCGATCCGGCCGTTGTTCCTCGCGCCGCCGCCCGCGGCATCAAACTCACCCCGCTGCGCGATTATTGGGGAGGCGCCGACGCCGAAGACGGCGTCGTCCTCGGCTTCGGCCACCTTAGCGACACCGAACTGCGCACGAGCCTCACCGCGGTCGCGGCCGCCTTACGCGAGTGATACCGTAATGCCAACGTTCATAAACGAAAGGCAATACATGTCCCTCGGCCCGCTTGAATTCCTACTCATACTCATTCCGTTTCTTATCCTCGCCGGAATCATCGCCATCGTGGTCAAGCTCGTGCGCAATAGCAACGAAACTCGCGCAAACACCCGCCGCATTGCCGAACAGCTCGAGAAACAAGACCGTCACCGCTAAGCAAGGCACCCCACCAGACCAAGCGCACACCGACCGCTTAGTCTATTTTTATTCTCGTTTCTGCCAGCGAGTTTCCATGAATCCATTCGCCATACATACCGCTTGGTCTAGTCTTGCCAAGCATGACGACGAAATACGATAACTCCAATTCCAACTGGTCCTTCGCTACCCGCTCCGTGCACGCGGGCCAAAACCTCGACGGGCACCACAACGCCCGCAACGTGCCGATTTACCAGACCACTTCCTACGTTTTTAACGATGCCGAGCACGCGGCCAACCGCTTCAATCTTTCCGACGCCGGCCCCATCTACACCCGCCTGACCAACCCCACCCAGGACGCGCTGGAAGAGCGCCTCGCCTCCCTCGAGGGCGGCGTCGCGGCCGTTGCCTTCGCCTCCGGCCAGGCCGCCGAAACCGCGGCCATTTTGAACCTCGCCTCGGCCGGCGACCACATCGTGACCTCCCCGCGCCTCTACGGCGGCACCTCAACACTCTTTACCGTCACGCTCAAGCGCCTAGGCATCGACGTTACCCTCGTCGAGGACCCGGATGACCCGCAATCCTGGCAGGACGCCGTCCAGCCGAATACTAAGGCCTTCTACGGCGAGACCTTCGGCAACCCCGTAGCCGATGTCCTCGATATCCCGGCCATCGCCGAGGTCGCCCACAATAACCAAGTCCCGCTCATCGTGGATAACACCATCGCCACCGCCGCCCTCGCCCGGCCGTTGGACCTCGGCGCGGACATCGTCGTGGTTTCGACCACCAAATTCTACACCGGCAATGGCTCGGCCATCGGCGGCGCGATTATCGACGGCGGCTCCTTCGACTGGACCGTCACCCGCAACGGCGAGCCCGTCTTCCCCTACTTCGTCACTCCAGATGAGGCCTACCACGGCCTGAAGTACGCCGATCTCGGCGCCCCAGCCTTTGCACTCAAGGCCCGCGCCGGCCTGCTGCGCGATACCGGCGCCGCCATCTCCCCCTTCAACGCCTGGCTGACGCTGAATGGAATTGAGACGGTGGGGCTGCGCGTCGAAAAGCACAATGCCAACGCCCAGGCCGTCGCCGAGTACCTGGAAGGCCACGCCAAGGTCACCAAGGTCAACTACGCCGGCCTGGATTCTTCGCCGTACAAGGCCACCAAGGAAAAGCTCGGCTATGCCTACACCGGCTCCGTCCTCTCCTTCGACATCGACGGCGGCCGCGAGGAAGCCTGGGCGTTTATCGACGCCCTCAAGCTCCACTCCAACCTCGCTAATATCGGTGACACCCGCTCCCTGGCCGTACACCCGGCAACCACCACGCACTCCCAGTCCGACGAGCCTGCGCTTGCTGCTGCCGGCATCACCCAGTCCACCATCCGCCTATCCGTGGGCATCGAGCACATCGATGACATCATCGCGGACCTCGAGCTGGGCTTTAACGCGCTGGCATGAAGCTAGTTAGCATCGGCGACTTTCACACCGAAGCCGGCGCCACGCTTGCCGACGCCCACATTGCCTACCACCGCTTCGGCCAGCTCCTCGGAGATCCCCACGGCCGCAATAACGTCATTGTGGTTGAACACGCTCTGACCGGGGACTCGAATGTGGCCGAATGGTGGGCCGATCTGGTCGGCCCTGGCAAGGCGCTAGATACGACGAAGTGGTGCGTTATCGCCACCAACGCACTGGGCGGATGCGGCGGCTCCACCGGCCCCGCCTCCCCGCACCCAGACGACGGCCGTGCCTGGGGCTCGCGCTTCCCCGCGCTTTCGGTGCGCGACCTTGTCTCGGCCGAGCGCGCCGCGCTCCGCGAGCTCGGCATCACCCACGTCCACGCCATCATTGGCGGTTCGATGGGCGGCGCGCGCACGCTGGAGTGGACGCTGATGCACCCCGAGGCCGTTGATGCGGCCTGCGTCATTGCCGTATCGGCCCGCGCTTCCGCCTGGCAGATTGGCATCCAGTCGGCGCAAATCGCGGCCATCGAGCAGGATTCCTTCTGGCATGGCGGCGACTACTACGCCTCCGCGCAGCGCCCACGCGAGGGGCTGGCGGCCGCGCGTCGCATTGCACACCTGACGTATCGCGGCGAGCAGGAAATCGACGAGCGCTTCGGTGTCCAGGCCCAGACCGGCGAGAACCCGCTCGGGCCCTACCGCCGCCGCAATGAGCGCTTTGCCGTCAATTCCTACCTGGACTACCAGGGCACCAAGCTGGCCGATCGCTTCGATGCCGGTTCCTATGTCACCCTCACCGAGGCGCTCAACCGCCACGATATCGGCCGCGGCCGCGGCGGCCTCAACCGCGCGCTGGGCTCGTCCAAGGTGCCAACGATGGTCGTCGGCGTGGACACGGATATCTTGTATCCGTACCATCAGCAAGAACACATCTCGCGCAATCTGGGAAATCTGTTGGCGATGGCGAAGGTTGTCTCCCCAGTGGGCCACGATGCCTTTCTTACCGAGTCACGCCAGATGGATCGCATCTTGCGAAACTTTCTCGCCCTTTCCCAACCGGACCCGCGCATCGATTCTGCGGCCGGCGATCCGACTGAGTACACGATTTAAGAACCCGCCAAGTCTGGGATCGCCAAAGCCGCGCAGCGCGCACTAGCGATAAGCGGTGCGGCACGCTGCGCTGGGACTATGGATTGACGGGGCGAGCAGAGGCGGGACGCGGCTCAGCGATCTTCGGGCGGTGTAGCCCAGGGCGGGCGCCAGACGATACCTTCGCCGGGGCGGCGCTCGAGCCGGCCGCGGCGCGGCGGCGCATTGGGGTCATCATCATTGACCCCGTTGTGATACTTGCAGGCCATGGTGAGGTTTTCGGAATTGGTGTCCCCACCGAGCAGCCACGGGGTGAGGTGGTGAACTTGGCATTCATCCGCTGGCGTGTGGCAGTCGGGCCACGGGCACACTGGATTTTCCGCCATCGCCATCTGCCGTTGCTTCCACGTAGCCCGGCGCCGCGATTGGTAAAGGTTTACGGGTCCGGTGACGGGATGGATGAGGGTGATAAGGCCGACGTCGGCAAGCGCACGGCGGGCAAGGTCCGCACCGGAAATCTGCGCGCCATTGGTCAGCTGCAGCGTCACGTCCTCGCCGTGGGTGACCTTGACCATCTCATTGAGGGTGAGGACCACGTTGGTGGTGATTGTGGAAGCGGCGGCACCCTGGGAAAAGACGCGGCGAGCATCGGCGACGGTGGAGACATGGTTATTAATCTCTGCCACCAGTTCGGACTCGGCGGTAATGGTCAGCGTCCACAGGTCATCGCGGCGGCGGGTTAGGCGCACTCCCTCAGAGCGCTTGGTGGTGCGCTCCTCGCGCACAAGGCGGCGGGCGCGCTTTTCAATCTCGCTGGTAGCAACGCGCAGAGCGCAGAGTTCTTCGCGCAGCGCCCAGGCCGCACGCTGGGTTTTCATCTTCTGGGCGTAGTGCTCGATGATTTTTAGCGCATCGAGCGGCAGCGTCGTGCGGCGGGCGGTGCGCTGCTTGGCGCGAAAGGAGGTGCGACCGAAGTAGGTATCGGCAAGGCGGGCGAACTCGGCGGCTTCGCGGTCGCTAAAGCCCTTATCGACGAGCTCTTCTACCGACAACCCAGCACACTCCTCGATGAGCACCATCGGGGAGTTCACGGCTGTCAGGTAGGTCGAAATCATGGCTCCGAGCCTAAGTGGGCCGCGCATGCCGGTGCGCGGAGGCGGGCGGTGACCTGTGGATAACCGCCCGAACTACACCATTTAGGGCCGAGATGGGTGATGGCTCTACAAAAACCTGTGGATAACTAGCTGCCGAGCGAGTCCACGGAAAAGGCCAGAAAGGCCATCGTGGCGCCGAGCAGGCCGGTGAAACAGGCGTCGAAGCGGCGCGAGCGCACGGCTAGCACGCCGACGCGACTAGAATCACACGTCAGTCGGACCACGGTGAGCCACAGCAAGGCCAAGCCGAGGAGGAATGTGGCTCGCCGCCAGTACTCGAAGACGGCGTAGCCACCGGAGACAACCACGCCGGCCACGAAGAGGCCGATTGCTGCCCACTGCGCGGCGGGCGGCAGCGGGGAGGGCGCGAGGCCGGCGTCGTGCGGGTTATCTAGATTCACGCCAACTTTTCCGCGCGCTCGACGATATTGCGCACCAAGAAGGCACGAGTCAGCGGGCCGACACCGCCCGGGTTCGGCGAGACGAATCCGGCCTTGTCCCAGCAGTCTGGGTGGATGTCGCCGGTGAGCTTGCCGTCGACGCGGGAAACTCCGACGTCGAGAAGCGCGGCGCCTTCCTTAATCATGTCCGCGGTGAGCATGTGGGGCTGGCCGGCGGCGGCGATGACGATATCGGCCTCGCGGGTCTCGGCGGCCAGGTCTTTGGTTCCGGTGTGGCACAGGGTGACGGTGGAGTTCTCGCTGCGGCGGGTAAGCATCAGGCCAATAGGGCGGCCCACGGTAACGCCGCGGCCGATGACCACGGTCTTGGCGCCGTTGAGCTCAACGCCGAAGCGTCGCAAAAGGTGCAGGCAGCCGTTCGGGGTGCACGGCAGGGGCGCCTCCTCGTTGAGCACGAGCTTGCCCAGATTGACCGGGTGCAGACCATCGGCATCCTTGGCGGGGTCGATGCGCTCGAGGATGGCGTTTTCATCCAGGTGCTTGGGCAGTGGCAGCTGGACGATGTAGCCGGTGCAGGCGTCATCGGCGTTGAGCTCATCGATGACGGCCTCGAGCTCTTCCTGCGTGATGTCGGCCGGCAGGTCCTTGCGGATGGAGTTGATACCGAGCTTTTCGCAGTCGCGGTGCTTCATCTTCACATAGGACTGGGAGCCGGGGTCCTCGCCGACCAGGACGGTGGCGAGGCCGGGCGTAATCCCCTTGTCCTTCAGCGCGGCCACGCGCTGGGCGAGGTCGGCGAAAATCTCGTCGCGGTACAGTGTGCCATCTAGTTTGGTAGCGCTCATAGCCACCATCCTAGACTGAAGGCATGAGCCAGCTGCACATTGTCTTTGATAACCCGGTCATTCCTACTAATACAGGCAACGCCATCCGCACGGCCGCGGTGACGGGCGCGAGCCTGCACCTAATTGAGCCGCTGGGTTTCAATTTCGACGATAAGCACTTAAAGCGCGCCGGGCTGGATTATCACGATCTGGCCGATGTGCAGATTCACAAGGATTTTCAGGCCTGCATGGATGCGCTGCCGGGCGCGCGCGTATTCGCGTTTACCACGCATACGGATAAGTGGTTTACGGATATCGAATACCAGGAAGGCGATGTCTTACTCTTTGGCACGGAGCCGACCGGCCTGCCGGAGGAGCATATTAACCATTCGCGCGTGACAGACCACGTGCGCATTCCTATGGTGCCGGCTAGGCGCTCGATGAACCTGTCGAATTCGGCGTCGACGGCCGTATTCGAGGCGTGGCGCCAGCTGGGCTTTAACGGGGCGGTTTAAAATCCGGCAGTTGGCGGGAGCGCAGGCGGGCAAGGAGTGCGGCGGCGTCGGCAAGCGTGAGGTTGCGCGCATCCATGCGCACGGGCCCTTGGACGAGGTCGAGGCCGACGGTGGCTAGGCCGAGCGCTTGGGAAATCGGCCCGCGGCGGTAGGTTAGCTCCTGGATATGGGAGGTGTGGATGGCCTTGACGCGGCGGTTGAGCCGGCCGTTGCGCACGATGACGTAGTCGCCGGTGAGCGCGACGGTTTGCTGGCGGTAATCCAGCGGGGAGACCCATTTGGCGCGGGCCGGCGAGGCGTAGGTGGGTGCGGCGTCGGCCGGCAGGAATTGCTGGGCTTGGGCGAGGGTGCCCACCGGCAGGATGCGGGTGGAGCCAGAAGCCTTGCCGCTTGCCGACGCCCCATATCCCGCCACCGAAACCCTCACCTCGTACCAGCCCAAGGGCCGCCAGAGGAAGGGCTGGGTTATCTGCACGGCGTGGATGCGGTCGAGGCGAATGCTTTGGCGGCGGCGATCAGCCAGGCCGTAGGTGATATTGAGTACCTCGCCGTCGGTGCGGGCGGTATAGCGCCAGGAAGAATCGAGCACGTTCCAAGCGTTGGGAAGCGCGCCGACGAGAATGGGCAGCGCGGTCGACAGCGGCAGCCGGGTGACCACGACGACGATCAGGAAGCCGACGAGGAAAAGCGTGGACGTACGCAACGCGGCCGCAATCAGGGAGCGGGCGATGGGGATTTCGGGCACGAGGGCCGGTTCTTCGGCCAGTTCTGCAGCCGATTCCTCGGCCGGTGTCTCGGTTTGGGAGATGGGAGCTCCGTGAACGCGGGCGAGGATGTCATCGCGTAGGGCCTCGGCGTCGGCCTTCTTCAGGTAGGCGATTTCGATGACAGAAGATTGACCGCCTGCGGTTTCCACGCGCACGGCCGCGAGGCGAAAGAGTCGGGCGATGACGGGCTCGACGACGTCAACGGCCTGCGTGCGGTCATAGCGTGCGGTGCGCAGCTGGACAGATAATAGGCCGCGGCGCAGAGAAAGCTCTTCTGCGCCGAGCCGATAGCCCATGCGGCGCCACCATAGGCCTGAGACGAGCCACACCACCGCGCAGACCGCGATGAAGCCGGCGAGGGCGAGGGCGGTATCGCGCAAGGCCTCGCCGCGGTGTTCGCCGGTAATAAAAGCGAAGATATCGCGCAGGGCTGCCAGGTTGACGTTGAGGGCGAAGGCCGCGATGAGGGCTAGGATTACGGACCACAGGCGCAGCAGCGGGGTGAGGCGGTGGACGCGCCGGAAGCTGAGCTGATCGCTCATAGGCCGCTCATCCGTTCGCGGGCTTGGTGGGCAAGGCGGGTACGGAGGGCGTCGGCAAGCGGGGCTTCCAAGCCTTTGATGGTGGCATCCGTGCTGGCCGAGGCCGTATGGAGCTGCAGCTTTTTCAAGCCTAGGGCACGGTCGATGGGCCCGGAGGTCACGTCGACGAACTGGATGCGGCCATAGGGCACGACGGTGAAGGTGTACCAGAGCTTGCCGCGGGTGATAAGTAGCTCGTCGTCGGTTTCGAGCCAGCCCATGTTGCGCACTTGGGCGGGGATGAGCCAGAGCAGCCAGAAGAAAAGGGCGACGAAAATTCCGGCCGCCCAATAGAACCACGGGGTCCACCAAAAGCCTGCAGCAGCGGCGGCCGCGGCGAGCAGAAACATCCAGCTCAGGTGGTGGATATAGCGCGAGGTCACCAGTCGCTGTGAGACGGGATTCATTTCTTCGCTCATAGATATTGACAGTATCAATCGGGTTCACCCCTTGCGCAACTTATCGTTACTCGATATTATCGAATTACGACAACATCGAAAGTCGATAAATTATCGACGGAAAGGATTGCCATGACCACCCCACAACCCACCCCTAAGGCCGAGCGCCGCGAAATTAATGCGGCAGCCGGTCTCGCCCTCCTCACCATTATCATCCTCGGCCCCACCTACCTGCGCGACCTTGCCACCGGCCACTTTTCCACCGCACTGAGCGCGGCCATCCCAGAAGGCCTAAGCAAACACAACCTCGACGGCGAACCATTCTGGATACTCACTGCGGCGCTCGTTACCAAAATCGCGGCAATCTTAATCATCGCGTTCTTTGCCTACCGCCTGGTCAGGCCAATGCTTCGCGGGCAGGTTTTTAATACGAAAAATATCCGCCTCCTGAACGGAATGACCGCCGGCATCCTCGTCTGGTTTATCGGACGGTTCGCACTCGAAGGCCTGGGCAATAACTGGGCCTCCTCACAGCTTGGAATCGACTGGTGGGCCAGCCAGGACGGAACGTCCCTTGGCGAGCTCGCCCTGCCCTACCTCTTCGTCTGCACCTTGCAGCTCTTCTCGGCCGCCATCAAGCGCGGCTGCAAGCTGGAAGAGGAGGCCGAAGGCCTTGTCTGAGACACAAGAACCCCAGGTGGTTTGCCACCTCGACCACATCATGCAAGAGCGCGACATTACCGGCGCGGCGCTCGCTAGAGAAGTAGGAATCACCCCAGTTAACCTCTCCGTCCTAAAGAATAATCGCGCCAAGGCCGTACGCTTTAGCACCCTGGCAGCACTGTGCACGGCACTGGACTGCCAGCCGGGAGACATCTTCGGCGTCGAGTAACGACCCTTGCCAGCATGTTGGGTTTATGCAATACTTTGATTTATGTCCCCAAAGAAGAAGCCCTCCGCACCCATTTATAACCGGGTTCGTGTGCTGCGCGCCGAGCGGGACATGTCGCGCGCGCAGTTGGCTGAGGCCATCGATGTCAACCCCCAGACCGTCGGTGCACTTGAGCGCGGCGACCACTCCCCCAGCCTGGACTTAGCCTTCCGCGTCTGTGAGGTCTTTGATCTCCCCGTGGAGGCTATTTTTTCCCGCCAGGAATTTTCCCCCATGTCCACTGAAATCTACAGGAAGAATTCCTAATGGCTAACACGATTCCCGCCTCCGTTTCTCGCCGCAAGCGCCTTGTCCTGACCGGCGACATTTTCCTCGGCCTGGCCATCGTGGCGGCGGCCCTGCACTTCTTCGCGCTCGGCTTGTCTAATCTGCTGTGGCCGATAGCTGGCATTGCGGCGACTATCTGCACCGCATGGCTGCGCCAGTCCATTCGGCACCTCGACGTTCCCACCACGGAGATGGACGAGTACGAGCTGCGTCTGCATACCGGCGCCCGCGACCAAGGCCTTAAAACTGCCTTGGCCACGGCCATAGTGCTCTTCCTCGTCGCCGGCGCCACCGCATGTGGGCTGCGCTTCTTAGGCGCGGAGCAGGTTGCGGTGGAGCAGGCAACCTCCGGGGCTAATATCGCCATCTTCTTTGCCAAGCTCATCTACATCCAGCTGCTGTGGATCCCATTTGCGGTAGCCAAGGAATTGGCCAATAAACTTAACGCGGACGAGCTGCGCAGCGGCGGCAACTAGCGGAAGTCGCGGGAGCCGCGGGAGAGGAATTCACCAAAGTCCAGCGGCTCTAGTTTGTCCGCGACCACGCTCACCGCACCAGTGGCATTTTGCACGATGCCGCGGATGATCATCGCACGCGCGGTGCGGGCCAGAACTTTATGCCGCGACCACAATCCGGGTGAAACCATCACATTCATCAGGCCGGTTTCATCCTCCACACCCAAAAAGGTCAGGCCAGACGCTGTACGCGGGCGCTGGCGGTGGGTAATAATGCCGGCAATGCGCACGCGGGTGCCATCGGGGACATGGGGGAGCTGGGAGGCAGGGAGGACGTCGGCAAGCGAGGCACGCACCAGCTCCATCGGCTGCTGGTTATGGGTCACGCCGGTGGCAGCGACGTCGGTAGCCATAAGCTCAAAAGCAGACATGCCGGGCAGGTGCGGCGAGGCCAGGGCGGAGGTGCCGGGCAGCATGCCCTCGCGCTCGGTGGCGGCAACGCCGGCCTGCCACAACGCTTGGCGACGGTCCAGCCCAAGGCACTCCAACGCCCCGGCCGTGGCCAGCGCCTCCACCTGCTCCACGCTGAGGTCCGCCCGGCGCGAAAGATCGGACACGCTAGCAAAAGGCGCGGCCGCCTCCACACGCTCGGCGGCGGACTCCCCCAGCCCTTTGATGAGGTTAAGGCCCAAGCGAATCTCGGCAGGTCCCGTCGCGCGGGCCTGGGCGCCGGAGTCATTAATACTTACCGGCAGCACCCGCACGCCGTGGCGCCGGGCATCCTGGATGAGTGACTGCGGGGAATAGAAACCCATCGGCTGTGCGCGCAGCAGGCCCACACAAAATTCCGCCGGGTAGTGATATTTAAACCACGCGGAAAAATACACCAGCGAGGCAAAGGACTGCGAGTGCGACTCCGGGAAGCCATAGGCAGCAAAGGCCACAATCTTGGTCCAGAGCTTATCGGCCACCTCGCCCTCGATGCCATTGGTTTCGCGCAGACCGGCATAGAAACGACTGCGCAGCGCGGCCATCTTTTCCGGGGAGCGCTTCGAGCCCATGGCGCGGCGCAGATCATCAGCCTCAGCACCGGAGAACCCGGCGGCGTCGACCGCGATCTGCATCAACTGCTCCTGGAAGAGCGGGATGCCCAGGGTCTTACCCAGGGACTTTTCCAGCACGGGATGGTCATAGGTGACCTCCTCTAGGCCATCGCGACGACGCAGGTAAGGGTGCACAGACCCGCCCTGGATGGGGCCGGGGCGAATGAGCGCGACTTCGACCACCAGGTCAAAGAAGCGGCGCGGCTTCAAGCGCGGCAGCGTGGCTAGCTGCGCACGAGATTCCACTTGGAAGACGCCCACCGCATCGGCGCGGCAGAGCATGTCATAGACTTCCGGTTCGGCGAGGTCGAGCTCCCACAGGTGCACCTCGCGGCCGGTGGTGGCGCCCACGGCGTCGATCATGTGATGTAGCGCCTCCAACATGCCCAGGCCCAAAAGGTCGAATTTCACCAGGCCGGCGGCCGCGCAATCATCCTTATCCCATTGCAATACGGAGCGATTTTCCATGCGTGCCCATTCCATGGGCACGACGTCCGCAATGGGCCGATCGCACAGCACCATGCCGCCGGAGTGGATTCCTAGGTGGCGGGGCTGGCCGAGGAATTGCTCGGCCAATAAGGAGACATCGGCAGGCGGCTCGGAGGTACCTTTCGACCACGCATCGGCCGAGCCCTGCGGGTAGCCCAACGCGCGGGCGGCATCTCGGGTAGCTCCCTTGCGGCGATAGGTAATGACATTGGCCACCTGCGCGGCGCGATCACGGCCGTGGGTGCGGTAGACATACTGGATGACTTCCTCGCGGCGGCCGGACTCGATGTCGATATCAATATCGGGCGGACCATCGCGGTCCGGGGAGAGAAAGCGCTCGAAAAGCAGCTGCGCGGAGATGGGCTCGGCGTTAGTAATGCCCAGCGCAAAGCACACCGCGGAGTTGGCGGCCGAGCCACGGCCTTGGCACAGAATATTCTCGCGGCGGCAAAAATCCACCAGGTCGCACACAATCAGGAAGTAGCCAGGAAAGCCCAGCTGCTTGATGACGCCCAGTTCATGTCGAATCTGTTTCCTTGCTGCCTGCCGGATCTCGGCCGGGCGCGAAGCATAGCGGCCCTTGGCGCGGCGCCAGACCTCGTGCTCCAGCCAGCTCATTTCGGTATGCCCCTCCGGCACCGGAAAATGCGGCAGGTTGGGTGCGAGGGCATCCCAGGTAAAGGAGCACTCGCGGGCGAGCGCCACGGTTTCGGCGATGAGCTCCGGCCGATCTGGCAAGAGTTGCGCCATCTGCTCGCCGGATCGCAGCCAGCCAGCACCCATGGGGTGGGCGTGCGGCGCGGCGGCCGCGAGGGATTCGCGCCGGGCTAGGGCACGCTTGGCTGCGGCGAGCCGTGCTTGGTCACGGGTCGCGGCCGCCGGCCGTGCGGTTGCGATGGCCCGCAGGTTATTGTATTTATCCAGGAAACGGTGCCGATCCGCATCCTCGGGGGACATGCTGCACGAATATTCGAGAACTATGCTGTCTATTTTTATTCTTTCGAGCAGGTTATCGATTTCTGCTAGCGCCTCCGGCCCCACCAGAAAGAAGCACTCCCCTTCCAGTTCGCGTGCCACCTCATCCAAAGGCGGATAAGCCACGCGATCCTTCTCCCCGGCTTCCATCCGGGCGTGCGCGATGAGGCGCGACAGGCGGCGATAGCCCTCCGGGGTGCGTGCCAGCACGGTCACCGAGGCCTCCGTGAGCGACAGCTCCGCACCATATACGGCGGGAAGTCCCGCTTTAGCTGCGGCTTCGGCAAATTTCATCAGGCCATAAAAGCCATCGCGGTCCACGATGGACAACCCCTCAAGGCCCAGCTCTACAGCTCGGGCCACCAGCTCCTCCGGCTCGGCAGCGCCGTCGAGAAAGCTATATGAACTTACCGCGTGCAGCTCCGCAAAGGGGACGGCGGAGTGACCGCGCCGAGCAGAATCCGCTGGCCCATGAAGGTGACTAACCAACACGGGCGCAGCAGATTCGCGACCAGAGAGAATGCGCTCTACCCGCGACCAGGACAGCGCCCTTCCACCATTAAATTCCACTCCAGACAGCGTAATATCGAATCATTGTTCTAGACAAGCCGGTGGGACGTGATGCCCGCAATAGACAAAGCGGTTCGCTGATTGCTAAGTTGCTAAACAGACAAATTATTTCAACTCCTACAAGAAGGGGATTCCCCATGCAGATCCGTCGCGTAGTGGCTGCTACCGCCGCCGTAACCATCGCTGCCACCAGCCTGGTGGCATGCTCTTCCGACTCCGATGACTCCAAGACCATCACAGTCGGCACCACCGATGACGCCAAGAAGGCGTGGGTAGCGTTCGAGCAGGAAGCAAAGAACGCAGGCTATGACATCGATATCCAGCCTTTCGCGGATTACAACACCCCAAACCAGGCTCTGGACCAAGGCGAGCTGGATACCAATAACTTCCAGCACCTGGAGTTCTTGGCAGAGTATAACCACGGCAACGGCACCAACCTGGTGCCTATCGTGGCCACCGAGATCGTGCCGCTGGCACTGTTCTGGAAGGACCACGACTCCCTCGACGGCATCGAGGGCGAAGAGGTCGCCATTCCGAATGACTCCACCAACCAGGCTCGCGCCATCAACGTGCTGGTTCAGGCCGGCCTTCTCACTCTGAAGGACAAGGACAACCTGGAGCCCACCCCGCTGGATATTGACGAGGCGAAGTCCAAGGTCAAGGTCACCCCGGTAGATGCGGCACAGACCACGTCCGCACACGGCGAGGGCACCCCGGCGATTATCAATAACTCCTTCCTGGAGCGTGCCGGCATCGACCCAGCCACCGCCATCTTCCAGGACGATCCGAACTCTGAAGAGGCAGAGCCGTACATCAATGTCTTCGCCGTCCGCGAGGAAGACGCCGATAACGAGGACATCAAGAAGCTCGCCGAGCTGTGGCACTCCGACGCCGTCCAGGAGGGCGTCGACGAAGACTCCGCCGGTACCTCCGTCGAGGTGGAGCGCAGCCAGGAGGATCTGCAGAAGATCCTGGATAAGCTCGAAGCAGATCTGGACTAATCACCCTTGCTTTTACCCCGCCGGAGCCCCCGGCGGGGTTTGGCACTTTCCTAGCTAAGGACGCAAACACGTGGCAGATTCCACCCACCGCGGCACCCGCATTGAGTTCCGCGAGATCACCAAGGTCTTTAAACAGAAAAAGGCACGAGTCAAGGCCCTCGACAATGTCTCCATGACCATCGAGCCCGGCGAAATCGTCGGCATCATTGGCTATTCCGGCGCCGGCAAGTCAACCCTCGTGCGCATGATCAACGGTTTGGACACTCCGTCCGCGGGCGAGCTACTGCTTGATGACACCAATATCGTCGGCATGTCCGAGAAAAAGCTGCGCGGCATTCGCCGCAATATCGGCATGATTTTCCAGCAGTTCAACCTGATGAACTCGCGCACCGCGGCCGGCAATATTGAATACCCGCTGCAGCTGCAGGGCGTCGGCAAGCAGGAGCGCGCCAAGCGCGTGCAAGAGCTGCTGGACTTCGTCGGCCTGGGAGACAAAGGCAAGAGCTACCCGGAGCAACTCTCCGGCGGCCAGAAGCAGCGCGTCGGCATTGCCCGTGCGCTGGCCACTAACCCTTCGCTGCTGCTTGCCGACGAAGCCACTTCCGCCCTCGACCCCACCACCACGCAAGAAGTCCTCGACCTACTGCGGCGGGTGAACAAGGAATTCGGCATCACCATCGTGGTTATTACCCACGAGATGGAAGTCGTACGCTCCATCGCCGATAAGGTCGCCGTGATGGAAAGCGGCCGCGTAGTGGAACAAGGCAGCGTCTACGAGGTCTTCTCCAACCCGCAGACCTCCGTGGCCGCCAAGTTCGTGGCCACCTCGCTGCGCAACGAACCCGACGTCGTAGAAACCGACGACCTGCTTGCGCACGAAGGCCGCCTGTTTACCATCAACCTCACCGAGGAATCCGGATTCTTCACCGCCGCCGCCCGCCTCAAGGAAGCCGGCGTATCCATCGCCGTTGTCCACGGCGGTATCACCACGCTGCAGCAGCATTCCTTTGGCAAGCTGACCGTGCGACTCAGCGGCGATAATAACGCCATCGAAGAGTTCTACCGCACGCTTTCTACCACCACCCAGATTGAGGAGATTGCACGATGACCGTCACCACCCTCGCCCAAGCCAACTGGGACCGCCTCGGCCCTTCACTAGCCGAGGCCATCGTCGATACCCTCATCATGGTCTCGACCACCCTCATCATCTCCGGCATCCTCGGCCTTGGCCTGGGCATGCTGCTCTATACCACCCGCACGGGCGGCATCCTGCAAAACCGGTTTGTCTATTTCATAGTCAACCTGCTGGTAAACTTCGTCCGCCCCATCCCGTTCATTATCTTGCTGGCTTTTGCCCAGCCACTGACCGTCATGGTGATGGGCGGTTCCATCGGCCGCGGACCGGCCACCTTCGTCATGGTCATCGCCGCGACCTTCTCCGTAGCCCGCGTGGTGGAACAAAACCTCGTGTCCATCGATCCCGGAGTTATCGAGGCCGCCCGCTCCATGGGTGCCTCGCCGTGGAAGATCATTACCTCCGTTATCGTCCCAGAGGCCCTCGGCCCGCTGATTCTGGGCTACACCTTCCTGTTCATCGCCATCGTGGATATGTCCGCTATGGCCGGCTACGTCGGCGGCGGCGGCTTGGGTGACTTTGCCATCGTCTACGGCTACCGCGCCTTCGAGTGGGAAGTCACCGTCGTGGCCACGCTCATCATCATCGTGCTGGTGCAGGCCGCCCAGTTCTTTGGCAACTGGCTCTCCTCCAAGGTCATGCGCCGCTAGCCCCCGCTTGCCGACGCCGCCTTCGCGCAGCCTACCCCGCGACCGGCTCCACGCCGGTCGCTACGATGGCTTGGCCTTTCTTCGGTGCATCGCCGCACGAGGAGACCACACCTTCTACCTCGCGCTCCTCGAGCGCCACGCGCCAGCGCCGGCCGTCAGCGTGGCTGACCTCGCCGCTGTCGGTGGCGGTGAGCTGGCCATAGGAGAGGTCCTCGCCGGCGTCGATAAGCGAGCGGGCCACCGCCAACTCCGCCACCTGGCCGCGCGGGCCGAAAATACCGCGCCCGCGATTTACCGGGTAGAAATACTTCCCCTTCGCCGCCGCCGCAATCATCTGCGCGGCGGCTTCTTTATTCATACGGCCAAAGGAATAGCCCCACGGCATGAGCATGACCGACGGCGCGAACCGGTGTCCCTTCGTGTGCGAGGTCTCCCACACTATATCTGGGTAATCCGCCACCAGCTCCGCGGCCAGCGGCCGGCCCTTGACCGCACAACACGTATCGCGCTTCGCATGCGTACACACCAGCACCAACGGCGTGTCCAAAGCGCCGCCCCCATTGCAGCCAGGCCCGGTCAGGTCCAGATCGAGGATTTTCTCCGGGCCCGTCAGCAGCACGAGTTCCATCACGCCCTGCTCGGCCCACACCAGGTAGCAGCGGTGCATCTTGCCTACCTGGCGGCCGTCGCGGCCCGGCCGGCGGATAAGCTGCAGCCCCGCCATTCCCTTCAGCTTGGCCTTGAGTTGCGCCGTGAGCTCCGGTCCAAAAGTATCGCCGTCGAGCACGTCTCGCGACCATCCGCCCGGCCACTCGAAAAGCACATAGACGGATTCCTTCTTCGCCGTGCCTGGCAGCGGCTCTACCTGGATATCTGAACAGAACTCGGTCATATACCTAAGCCTAACCTTTCTGCTTTTCAGCTCACACCCTTGGCAACAATTCGGCCACGAAGTACCCCCTCAGCTATACAGTTCACGGCCGAAAATATAACCTAGGGAACATGTTGAAAGTCCGTCTCGCCGCAACGCTTCTCGTCGCTGCTTCTCTCAGCGGCTGCGCTGCCCACGAGACGGACCGCACCACCATGGCCGCGTCCGCGGATAACTCCCAGCTCAATCCGCTGGGCCAGGCCAATATGGAGATGAAAACCCTCCGGCCGCAAGCCCCCTCCGAGCTCACGGTGACCGACGTGCGCATCGGCCAGCACGAAGGCTTCGAGCGCGTCGTCTTCGAACTCGACGGCGGCGGCACACCCGGTTGGTTTGTGGACTACGCTGACACGCCTACGCAGCAAGGCTCCGGCAAGACCATTGATTACTCCGGCGAGACCGCGCTCAATGTCAATATCGACGGCGTGGTCTACCCCTTCGAGGCCGGCAAGGAGGACCCCCGCATCGGCGTAGTAGATGCGCCCACGGAGGGAATTGTCACCCAAGTGGTCAACGGCGGCACCTTTGAAGGCCGCCGCCAGTTTGTCATCGGCATGAATGCCCGCAAGCCTTACTCCGTGCAGGTGCTCGATAACCCCACCCGCCTCGTGGTCGATATTCACAATTAGTAAGTCGCCTCAACCCGCCAGCGGCCGCCGGACCATACCAACAGCCACGCCCGCTGATGCTCTTCGTGGTCGGCTTGGCCCACCACCTGTAGGCGTGCTACGTGCTGTGGGGTATCGGTCCACCACTGCGTATCCACCGGCCAGGGGCCGGCCCAGCCCAGTACGCGGAAGCGATGTGCACCCCAGCTCAAGGCCACCGGCACCCCGGACAGGAGGGCCTCAGCGGTAACGAAGACGGGGCGCTCGGCGGCGTCGATAAGCCGAATGCGCGCGGCTGGGTGGTTCGGCCCACCGCCCAGCCGCGCGGGCAGGGGCGCGGGAATGCGGCCGGGCCACTCGCCGTCCGGCGGTGCGTCACGCTGCTCGCCATAGGGCACGTACTCGATGCGCTCGGCCACCCCACGGCCGCCCACCGCCCGCGGCTGCAGCACACGATCCACCCCCAGCTGCGATTGCACACGGGTGATCACGCGTTTGACCTGCTCCTGCGAGCCTTCCCCACCCCAGAGGCCGGTGGCGGACGGGGCGGCAACCTCCACCGGCTCCAGCGCTAGGCGGTGAATGGCCGCGCCCTCACCAGTAGCGCGCGTGAGCCAGCCATCGAGCTGCCAGCGCACGCGGTCCGCGGTGGCCTGCTCCGTCAGCGCTTCCTGCGTGCGCCATACCCGCGCCAGCTCCTCGCCGGTGCCAAACTCCGCCACCACGTGCAGCCGCAGGCATACCTTGCCGGCCTCCTCCAAGCGGCCATGCAACCGGGCCGCGAGCTGGCGAGCCGCGAACGCCGCCGCATCCACGCGCTCGATGCGCTCTTCCATTTCTACGGCCAGGTCTGGGCGCGCCAGCTCTGGTGCCACGCGCCTATCCGCACGGGCTTGGGCCAACTCGTGGGCCCGCCGGCCAGGCTCGCCAAACCGGGTGGCTACCTGCTTACACGGCAGCGCCGCTAAGTCACCCAGGCGCCGCACACCCAGCTTATCCAGTTGTGCGATAAACCCAGCCTCAAAGCCCAAGGCCTCATCGGCCGCCAGTACCCCTATGGGCTGGGTGGCCAAAAACTCCCGCGAGCCGCCCTCTGGCACCACCGTGCCCACACCACGATGCCGGGCTGCGATGACGGCCGTGGCAATCTCGTCGGCGACGCCGAGGGTGGAGTCGAAGCCGGCGTACGAAGAGGCGTCGACAAGCATCTCTAGTGCTTTCTCCCCGTGGTAGCGCAGCGCCGCGCCCGCGTCCACAATTGCCAGGCCGGGGCGCAGCACCTCCACAGAGGACGCCACCGCATCCAAGCCGGCCGCAACCTCTGCAAACGCCGCGCCATCCCGGTCCGGATTGGCCTCCACCACCGCAGCTTCGGGGCACAGAGCTTGGGCCTGGCGCAGACGCATCCCGCGCCGCACACCCGCCCGGCGCGCCTTCCTATCGCACACCGCCACCGCGTGGTTGCGCGCAATAACCATAGGGCCCTGCCCGCCGGCGGCCTGGACGGGCCAATCCGGAAACCACACGGCCGCTACCCTCATACGGCCTCCAACCGGCGGCGCTCACCCACCGTAAGCACCCCGCGCGAGGCACCCTGCTTCGAGGTCACCTCCACGTCCATGTCCACACCGCGAATGCGCCCACTGCCCTTGCCGACGCCCCGGTAAGCACTCACCCGCGCCCCTATCCCCACCGCCGTACCCGGCAGCCGGGTTCCTACCGTGAGTACCGCCGCACGCCCGCCGCGCACCTTCGCCAGCACCGGCCGAGCCTTGGTGGGGCTCACCTCGCCGGGCGGCCCACGGTGGATGACAAGGTCCAATCCTTCCGCCAATACTCCCGTCACCATCCAAGATTCCAGGCCCGGATCCGGCACGGTTACCACACGTTCAATATCACCTTTATCGGCCACTTGTGCGAGGAGGAGATCTGGCCACCCCACCACTCCCACATGCCCACCACGGGCAGTGAGGTGACAGATAAGCTCCACCACCAGCGCCGGACAGTTCGCACAGTGCACCACCTGCCGGCGCGCCAGTCCACCTGCAGGAAGCAAGCGCGCTAGCCCAGGGGACGTATCTACCAGCTCTTCTTCCGGACCACGCTCCATAGCGCGCATGCGGGTACGCAGCATCGCCACACGGTCTGACCTGCTTAGCCCGGCCACCGCTTTTTCTAGACGAACGCTCGTTTGACTCACCCAAATAGTATGAACTCTCACCCGGACACATGCAAGTGTATGTTCGAATGGTAGCCTTAACGGCATGAACTTCAACGCTGCCTACAGCGCCATGCGCGAGCACACCACCCCCATCCCCACTCCGCCATGGGTGCGCTTGGGCTCGTCCATCCTCATCGGTGCGGCCGTGGCACTCTTGGCTAGCCGCGCGCATATCTTTGCCGCACTGGTTGGGGCACTCGTATGCCTTGTGGCGGCCTTCGTTCTCGTCTTTGCCCACCCCTACCGCCGCGCGATGCGCGCTTATGCCGACAAGCGCAATGTCGCTCTGGTTCCCACCGTCGCACAGCTCGTGCCGCTGATGATCCTGTGGCTTATGGTGATGCTCGCACCCATCGTGGCCCTGCCCGCCTGGGGCGCCGGTCTGGTGTGGCTGGCGGTCTTTGGGCTGAGCTTTTTCGTCTTCCCCCACGTGGATGGCACGCGCCGGCTCGCGTTTGCCTAATCTATACGACACTTTTCGGGGTTATCCACAGCTTTTCCGGCCCTAGTGCCGGGGGTGGGGCGGGTTATCCACAAAATCCGCTGTAGCGGTTGCGCCGGCCGTGCACCGGTGCAGGTGCGCGCCGTAGCGTTGCAGGCATGAACGCACTCGAGACCTACCTCACCGCCTTGGGCCCCGGCATGGACATCATCGCCGGGTGCCAGGGCATGTCTGGGTCCGAGCTTATGGACCGCGGCGCGCCCGATGCCATCGCCGCCGATCTACTTCTTTTGTGCGAAAGCTACTTCGGCCGCACCAAATTTACGCGCCTGCAGCGCTGCGCTATTGCCGACGCCCGCCGCAACACCCATTCCATTGCCACGCTTACCGCCCTAGAGCGCATTGTTAACCGCGCGCCCAGCAAGAAGCAGGCCTGGCAACTTCGCGCGGAATGTTGCGCGATGACCGGCTCGATGAGCCACATCCTTAAACACGCCCGACGGCGCCTGCGCGAGATGAAAGACAACACCGTAACCCCAGGCGTGCGCACTTACCGACGCCCCAATGACTACTGGACGCTGGCCATCACCGGAACCTCTAGTTTCATCGCAGATCTCAACGCCGCGCTGGCCGCGACCGGAAAGCAATCGCTCGAGGCGGTGGAAAAGATCTTCTTTGACCAAGCTGCAGCCGCGCGGGCAGAAGTGGTGACCAATGCCATCGTGCCCTTGGACAAATTCATCCGCATCCGCGACGGCCATGGTGATGATATCGAGCTCGATCTGACCAATGGCGCCACCATCACCGGCACAGAATATTTGCGGCGTGTGCTCAACGACGTCGGCTTTTCTGGCGATAAAGAAACCGGCTACGTCACGCTCGTGCACCCCGAAGAAGGTCCAGTCAACTTGTACCGGACCGCACGTGTGGCCAATGACAAGCAGCGCATTATGGCCGCTGCAGAAAATCCACGCTGTGCCTGGCCGGGCTGCAACCAACCGGCCGACCTCTCCCAAGTCCACCACCTTAAAGCGTGGAGCAACGGCGGGGAGACGAATATGAAAAACCTGGTCATGTGCTGCGCCTACCATAATGGCGTCAACGACGATGACCCCAACGCCCCACCTCGGCGCGGCCGCCTCGAACGGGTGGGCGGGCGCATTGTGTGGCGCCCACCGTTTATCCCGCGCGAGTAAGTGCCGCCGCTAAAACGAGCGAAAAGGCGCTCAGCGATAGCCTGAGCGCCTTCTACGCATGCCGTTTTACTCCCACTCGATGGTTCCCGGTGGCTTGGAGGTGCAATCCAAGACCACACGGTTGACGTCCTTTACCTCGTTGGTGATGCGGGTAGAAATCTTCTCCAGCACCTCGTAAGGCAAACGGGTCCAGTCCGCGGTCATAGCGTCCTCCGAGGACACCGGGCGCAGCACAATCGGGTGACCATAGGTGCGGCCGTCGCCCTGCACGCCAACGGAGCGGACATCGGCCAGCAGTACTACCGGGCACTGCCAAATCTGGTCATCCAGGCCGGCATTGGTCAGCTCGGTGCGGGCAATGAGGTCTGCCTCGCGCAGCGTCTCCAAGCGCTCCTCGGTCACCTCACCGATAATGCGGATACCTAAGCCCGGGCCGGGGAATGGCTGACGGCTAACGATCTCTTCCGGCAGACCCAGCTCACGGCCGACGGCGCGAACCTCGTCCTTAAACAGCAGGCGTAACGGCTCGACCAGTTCGAACTCCACGTCATCCGGCAAACCGCCGACATTGTGGTGAGACTTAATATTCGCCGTGCCATCGCCGCCGCCAGACTCGACAACGTCCGGGTACAGCGTGCCCTGGACGAGGTAGTCGACGGTGGAGCCAGCAGGGGCGTCGTCAAGCACGCCTGCAACCGCACGCTCAAAGGAACGGATAAACTCCGCGCCGATAGCCTTGCGCTTGGCTTCTGGGTCGCTAACTCCTGCCAGCTTATCCAGGAAGGCGGCGCGCTCATCGGCAGTCACCAGCTTCGCGCCGGTGGAGGCGACAAAGTCCTTTTCTACCTGCTCGCGCTCGCCAGCACGCAGCAGACCGTGGTCAACGAAGACACAGGTGAGGCGATCACCGATAGCACGCTGCACCAGAGCGGCCGCTACAGCGGAGTCCACACCGCCGGACAGGCCGCAAATAGCGCGGCCTTCCTCGCCCACCTGGGCGCGGACATCGGCAATGAGCTGCTCGGCGATATTATCGGCCGTCCAGTTCTGCTCTAGGCCGGCAATCTCAGTAAGGAAGCGGGTAAGCACCTCCTGGCCGTGCGGCGAGTGCTGTACCTCAGGGTGGTACTGCACGCCGGCCATCTTCTTGTCTAGGCACTCCATTGCTGCAACCGGAGCACCGGCCGACGTGGCCGTAACCTCAAAGCCTTCGGGAGCGGCAGATACGGCATCGCCGTGAGACATCCACACCTTGTGGGTAGCCTCCAGGCCTTCGTGAAGTACGCCGCCCTTAACATTCATATCGGTACGGCCGTACTCACGCTCGCCAGTCGACGACACGGTGCCACCAAGCGCATGGTTCATGGCCTGGAAGCCGTAGCAGATGCCGAAGACGGGAATGCCGAGCTCAAGCAGCTCCGGCTTCAGAGCCGGGGCGCCGTCAGCATAGACAGAGGACGGACCGCCCGACAGGATAAGCGCGGCGGGGTCTTTAGCTTTGATTTCCTCCACAGACGCGGAGTGAGGGACAACCTCGGAGTAAATCTTGGCCTCGCGCACGCGGCGGGCAATAAGCTGCGCGTACTGAGCGCCAAAGTCCACAACGAGGACGGGGCGCGGGGTAGTATTTGGCTTAGTCACGCCCCATAGTCTAACCCACTAAACTGATAGCTTATGAAGCGCTTGGCTATTGTGCTCGCCGCGAGCCTGTTGTTGTGCGGTTGTGACGCCACCCCAACTACGGCGGAGGTGGCGTCTACGCTGGATGAACAAGGCCCGCAACAGGTGACACTTCCGGCCGCGGAAGTCTTTGGAAGCGAGTGGGATGAGTGGGTTCCATTGTGCGGCACGCAGCAGGCAGAGCGCGCGGGGCATCCAGAAGTAGCGCAAAATTCGGTGGTTCTACGCGCGAGCGGCGAAGAAAAGGTTGTAGAACTCAATCCCATGAGAGTACGCGTGTGCCCAATCCACAACGCAGGGCAATGGCGGCCAACGACGGGCAAGACCACGTGGAGGCGCGAAGGCGGCTGGCAATTGGTTTCCTAATCACTCTCCTACCTCGCCACCTGGCATCTGTTCAGCGACGAAGGAAGCAATAGGGCAAAGAAAAGCGGCTGCGCCAAGAAGGCACAGCCGCGTCGGGGACTCTCGCGCGGATTAGTAGCGAACGGCGAGTTCGACCTTCTGGAAGGACTTCAGGTCAGTGTAGCCACACTTGGCCATGGAACGGCGCAGCGCTCCGACAAGATTGGTGCGGCCGAAGGGCTCGCTAGAGGGTCCGTGGAGGACGGTTTCCAGCGAAGGAGCGTCAGACTCTTCTGCGGCTTCGGCCGGGGTACCGGTGGTGAGGAAATCGACGTCCAAGTCGGTATCGGCCCCGGAGAACTGCACGAAACCGCGTGGGAAACGCGGGTGGCCGGCCGTGGCAGGCCAGTACCAGCCCTTGCCGCCGGCCTCGCGGGCCTGAGCAAGCAGTGGTCCGAGAACAACACCGTCAGCGCCGCAGGCAAAGGCCTTGGCAATATTGCCGGAGTTTTCAAACTCGGTATCGGCGATGATGTGTACGTAGCGGCCGCCGGTCTCGTCGAGGTAGTCGCGGCGGGCTGCGGCGGCGTCGGCAATCGCGGTGCCCATGGCCGAGTCGATGCCTACGGTCTCGGCGTTAGTGGTCACGCCTGCGCCAACGATGACGCCGGCCGCACCGGTGCGCATCAGGTGTAGCGCAGTGGTGTAGTCGGTGACTCCGCCGGCGATGACCGGAACGTCAAGGGAGCCAATGAACTCCTTGAGGTTCAGCGGCTCACCGCCGGTAGCCACGTGCTCGGCCGACACCAAGGTGCCCTGGATAAATAGCAATTCGGCACCGGCCGCGATGACCTTTGGGGCCATCTCTCGCGCATTCTGCGGAGAAACGCGCACAGCGACGGTAACTCCGGAGTCGCGGACTTGGGAGATGCGTTCGGTAAGGAGGGCGTCGTCAAGCGGTACAGCGTGCAACTCTTGGATGATGGAGTTATCACCCGGCTGCGAGTAAATGCGGGCTAAAGCTCCCTCGAGGTCCTTGTGGCGGCCCCACAGGCCCTCGGCATTGATGACGCCGAGGCCACCTTGCTTGCCCATCTCGATGATGAACTCAGGGGTGGCGAGCGCATCGGTGGGGTGGGATACGAAGGGGATGTCGAAGGTATAGGCGTCGATGTGCCAGGTGGTGTCCACGTCCTTGGAGGAACGGGTGCGGCGCTGCGGCACGATGGATAGTTGCTCTAGATCGAAGGTGCGGCGGGCCTCGCGGCCGATGCCGATTTCGGCGTATTCACGCATGATATTCCTAGCGGTAGTTTGGTGCTTCTGCGATTTGCTGCAGGTGGTGCGGGTGGGATTCCTTCAAGCCCGCGGCGGTGATTTGGACGAAGCGCTTGGTCTTTAGCTCGGCCAGGGTGGCGGATCCGGTATAGCCCATGGAAGCGCGCAGACCGCCAATAATCTGGTGCACGATGGCATCGATATCGCCACGGAAGGGCACGCGACCCTCGACGCCTTCCGGAACCAGCTTGTCTTCGCTGCGGACGTCGGCCTGGAAGTAGCGGTCCTTGGAATAGGAGCGCTTCTCGCCGGAAAGTCCGCGACCCTGCATGGCGCCCATAGAGCCCATGCCGCGGTAGCGCTTGTACTGCTTGCCCTGGTAGACCACGATGTCACCGGGGGCTTCGGTGGTGCCGGCAAACATGGAGCCCAGCATGACGGTATCGGCGCCGGCCGCCAGGGCCTTGGCGACGTCGCCGGAGTACTGCATGCCACCATCGCCGATAACCGGCACACCGGCCGGGCCAGCTACTGCGGCGGCCTCCATCAGGGCCGTAATCTGCGGTGCGCCCACGCCGGCGACGACGCGGGTGGTGCAAATGGAGCCCGGGCCAATACCAACCTTGATGGCGTCGGCGCCGGCATCGATCATCGCCTGGGCGGCCTCGCGGGTGGCGAGGTTACCGCCGATGACATCAACCTTGGAACCGAAATCCTTCTGCACGCGGGAGACCATCTCCAGCACGCGGTTGTTGTGGGCGTGGGCGGAGTCGACGACGAGGGCGTCCACGCCGGCGTCGACAAGCGCGGCGGCGCGCTGGTAGGACTCTTCGCCGGTACCGATGCCGGCCGCAACCAACAGTCGGCCGGCCGAGTCCTTGGACGCGTTAGGGTACTGCTCGGTCTTGACAAAATCCTTGACGGTAATCAGGCCGGTGAGCTTATTATCCGCATCGACGATGGGCAGCTTTTCCACCTTATTGGCCGAGAGCAGTTCGAGGGCTTCCTTCTTGGATACGCCCTCGCGCGCAACGACGAGCGGCATGGCCGTCATGACCTCGCTAACCTTGCGGTCAAAGTCAGGCTCGAAGCGCATATCGCGGTTGGTGCAAATACCCACCAGGGTGCCATCCTCGTCTACCACCGGCAGGCCAGAAATACGGAAGCGGGCGCACAACGCGTCTACTTCCCCGATGGTCATATCCGGGCGGGCGGTGATGGGGTCGGTGACCATGCCAGACTCGGAGCGCTTCACAATCTCTACCTGCTCGGCCTGGTCCTCGGTGGACAGGTTGCGGTGCAGCACACCGATACCACCCTGACGGGCCATGGCAATGGCCATGCGGGCCTCGGTCACGGTATCCATGGCGGCCGAGGCAAGCGGAACGCCGAGGCGGATATTGCGGGTAAATTGCGCGCCAGTATCGACCTCGGAGGGCACGATATTGGATTCGGCGGGCAAAAGGAGCACATCATCAAAGGTCAGGCCGCGCAGGGCTACCTTGTTCGGGTCATCTCCACCAGTATGAATACGGTTCTCGCTCATCGAGGTCTCTCCTTAACAGGTTTAGCGGCTAACCTAACTGTAGTGCGTTGCCGGCCGAAGACACCATTTGGGCAGGGGGTAAATTGCCTCGGGAGGGTAAGTTCAATAGGCTCGCAGGCGTGAACTTCTTCGCCAATATGCCCCGCGATCCTTTCGCCGATGATCCGAATGACCCCGCCTCTTTCTTGGAGGAAGACGAGCAGGTCATGCCGCTTACCGACGACGACCGGATCGCCATCATTCACGACCTCGCGCTGGTGCAGAAATTTGCGTCCATCCTCGGCCCGCGCGGCATCGATGGCATCTTCTTCTTGTGCGAGGATTGCCAGGAAAACCACTTTTATGAGTGGGACATTATGGCCGCCAATATGCGCGCCACCCTTGAAGGCGAGCTAGCACCGGTGCATGAGCCAGGCGCCGAGCCAGATCCCTCCCGCTACGTGCCTTGGGACTACGCCTTGGGTTACTTGGATGGCCTAGAGGGCCGCTAGCTTCTACTGCTGCTGGCCCAACTCGATGGTGGTCGTCGGCTCATCCTCAACGTTGGGGTTGGGCTGCGGGTTTGGCTGCCCTTGTTCCGTGACCACCACGGTTTCGGTGGCGTACTGAGTTTCGGTCACGGTGACCTGCTCCGGCTGCTGTTCCGGTTGCGAAGCCTCTTCCGCCACGGTTTCGGTGGCGGTCTCCGTTACGGTGTGCGGGGTGGGCTTCGGGCGCGCAGAGCGCTTTTGTTCCGCCTCGCGGTTGGCGGCGATGGCCTTTTCTTCTTTGCCTTCGGCCTCGTCCAGCTTGGCGCGGGCGTCCTTCATCAGTTCGCGAGCGCCTTCAATATCGCCTTCGGCCGCGCGAGATTCCATCTCTTCCAGCGTCCCGGCCAGCTCTACGTTGCGGGTCTTATCGCCCTTATCAAAGGTTCCGGCGTGCAGCATCGCACCACCAGCACCAGCGATAACTAGGGTTGCGGCGGCAGCGCCGATGAGTCCATGTACGAACGGGCCGCCGCGGCGGCGCTTGCGGGCCTGGCCTAGGTCGATGACCTCAGGCTCAGCTTCGGCGCCTTCTACTAGCGGGGCTGGAGGCATCTGCTTATCGACGTCCCCCTTTAACTCCAGCAGCAGCTCCGCCAGGTCATCCTGGCCGTCGGAAGGGTTAGTTCCCTTCGAAAGCTCGGTGAGGAATGCATCATCATCGACCAAGGGCTGGAGCTGGTCTGCAAGGCCGTCATTATCGCCGTGGTGCTTCGGTGCCATGATGGTGTCTCTCCCCCTTCCTTTCTGTTAAGAGATATCTGCTGTAAGAGTCGGCCGCTAGGCCCTTAGCGCGCAGTTTCCTGGGCGGCTTGGAGGGTCTTTCGCAATTGAGCGAGTGCTCGGTGTTGTGCGACACGAACCGCGCCTGGGGTGGAACCCACAATTTCCGCGGTCTCTTCTGCCGACAAACCGTTGAACACGCGCAGAATAACGATGTTTTTCGCCTTGTCACTTAACGTATCGAGCAAGGCGCGCATTCTGTTACTACCGTCGGTCTCCAGCGCCCACTCTTCAGGGGTGGCGTCGCGCGCGGGGTCTTCTGGAATTTCTTCGGTAGGGGTGGACTTATCGCGCCCCATGGCGCGGTGGGCATCGGTGACCTTATTGAACGCAATGCCGTATACATAGGCCATAAACGGGCGGCCTTTGTCCTCGTAGGAGCCAATAGAGGTGGCCACTGCAAGACAGATCTCTTGGGCTACATCCTCCGCGGTGGGTTGACGGCCGCCACCGATGCGGGCGCGGCAGTAGCGCAGCACCTGCGGGTGAATGATCCGCAGGACTTTTTGCAGCGCTCGACGGCTGCCGTCGACGGCATGCGGGACGAGATCCGCTAGCTCCTGTTCTTTATCACTCACGTATGCACCCTCTGAGATGTTTTCGACCGGTAACTAACCATATTGGCACAGGGGAAGTTTATGCAAAGGCAACGCGCGGCCCCAGCGCGTGCGCAACCCGAGCGGCAGAAAATTCACAAACCGTTAACCTTTGCCGTTTCCGCTGGTAAACCATGGTTCCGGAGGGGCGATCAAGGAAAGAATACCTAAAAGTCAAAAATAGGTAACCCATCGTTAACCCACGCGCGAAACACTACGTGAGGTTGCTTCCCGTAACACTGCGGAAGCCACACAAGAATTCTCGCCGTTACAAAGGAGCTAAGTAACGTGTCTCAGCCTCATTTGCTTCCCGGTCCCACCGCTGACTTATGGGATTGGCAGCTACAAGGCGCCTGCCGCGGAGAAAACTCAGATGTGTTTTATCACCCGGATGGCGAGCGCGGCCGCGCTCGCGCCCAGCGCGAGAATCGCGCCAAAGCCATCTGCAATTCTTGCCCAGTCATTGATTTGTGTCGCGAGCATGCCTTGCAATCCGCCGAGCCCTATGGGGTATGGGGCGGAATGAGCGAATCCGAACGCGTCGTAGAGCTTCGCCAGCGCCGCCGCGCCACTGCCCCTGTCAACGCTTAGGACGGGAAACTAGGGGGAGACGAGGGCGTCGGCAAGAAAGCGCCCCGTCACCGAATCACGCTACTGTGCCAAGTCAGCTGGTGAGCTGCCATAGACCAGCTGGCCACTGGCTGAACCGGCGCCAGGGCCCAAGCCAGTGGCGTGCTCCGCATACGCGAGTACGGCCAAGTTGTGATCGATGCAGATGACGGTGTGGCCGGAGTCCACCCGCTCATCACGCCCTGTTCCACGTAGACCACACCCGCACCGCTGCGCTTGGGGCAGGCACCCTCGGAATGCGCGGAAAAGAGTGCGGGTTTGACGCCATTGGCCTTGGCGAAGGCCCTGCGAATGGGGTCGGTATCAGCGGTGACCTTGATGTATTCCACGGCCCTAGCTAGGTACAACAAAACCCGCCACGCGGGAAGCGGGGCGGGCGTTGTTGGGAAGGTTTAGTGCTGGTGGCCGTGACCGGCGTCAGCAGGCTGCTCTTCCTGTGGCTTTTCCACCACGGAGGCCTCGGTGGTAAGAACCATGCGGGCCACGGAGGTGGCGTTGACCACCGCGGAGTGGGTGACCTTCACCGGATCGATAATGCCGTTATCGATGAGGTTGCCGTACTCGAGGGTATTGGCGTTGAAGCCTTCACCGTTGGACATCTCGGCAACGCGGGAGACGACGACAGCACCGTCGAGGCCCGCGTTTTCGGCGATCCAGTAGGCCGGGCGGGTCAAGGCACGGGCGACGGCGAGAACGCCGACCTTAGCCTCGCCCTCGAAGCCCTCGGCGAAGGACTCGAGTTCCTTGGAAATCTGGACCAGCACGGAGCCGCCGCCGGCGATGACGCCCTCTTCGACGGCCGCGCGGGCCGCGTTGATGGCGTCTTCGACGCGCAGCTTGCGCTCGTTGACCTCGGTCTCGGTAGCCGCACCAACGCGGATGACGGCCACGCCGCCGGAGAGCTTAGCCAGGCGCTCCTCGAGCTTTTCCTTATCCCAGGTGGAATCGGTGCGCTCGATGTCGCGGCGAATGTGCTCGCGGCGCTCCTCTACTGCTTCAGGGGTGCCGCCGCCATCGACGATGACGGTGTCATCCTTGGTGATGGTCACGCGGCGGGCAGAACCGAGCACGTCGAGGCCAGCCTCGTTGAGGTTGACGCCGACCTCTGGGTCGATGACGGTGGCACCGGTAACGACGGCCAGGTCATCCATGAATCCCTTGCGGCGCTCGCCAAAGTACGGAGCCTTAACGGCCGCGACCTTGAGCACCTTGCGGATGGAGTTGACGACGAGCGCCTGCAGCGGCTCGCCCTCGATGTCCTCCGCGATTATGAGGGTCGGGCGATTGGTCTCGGCGATCTTCTCCAGCAGCGGCAGGAAGTCCGGCAGGGAGGAGATCTTGTTGCGGACGAGCAATACTGCAGCGTCGTCCAGCACGGCGTGGTAGGTCTCTTCCTCCGTAGCGAAGTACGGGGAAAGGTAGCCCTTGTCAAAGGAAATGCCCTCGGTGACGTCGACGGCGGAGTCGATGGTCTGGGATTCCTCGACGGTGACCACACCGTCCTTGCCCACCTTGTCCATGGCGCCGGCAACCATCTCGCCAACCTCCGGGTCGCGGGAGGAGACGGTGGCTACCTGGGCGATTTCAGAGGAGGAGTTGACCGCGGTGGCGCGGGCCTTGAGCTCCTCGACGGCCTTTTCGGCCGCCGCCGCGATGCCGCGGTTGAGCTCGACTGGGTTGGCTCCGGCCGCGACGTTGCGCAGGCCCTCGAAGATGAGCGCCTGGGCCAGCAAGGTAGCGGTGGTGGTGCCGTCACCTGCGGTGTCATTGGTCTTGACAGCAACGGACTTGACCAGCTGTGCGCCGAGGTTTTCGAAGGGCTCCTCGATGTCGATATCGCGGGCGATGGTCACGCCGTCATTGGTGACGGTGGGGCCACCGAAGGCCTTGGACAGCACGACGTTGCGGCCGCGCGGGCCGAGGGTGACCTTGACGGCATCAGCCAGCGTATCGACGCCGCGCTGGATTCCCTCGCGGGCTTCTTGGTCGAATGCAATGAGCTTTGCCATAAGTGGGCCTACTTCTCGATGACGGCGAGCAGGTCACGGGAGGACAGCAGCAGGTACTCCTCGCCGTTGTACTTCAGCTCGGTGCCGCCGTACTTGGAAAAGACCACGGTATCGCCTTCATTGACGCCTACCGGGGTGACCTCACCCTTGTCGTTGGTGCGGCCTGGGCCTACGGCAACGACGGTAGCTTCCTGCGGCTTTTCCTTGGCGGAATCCGGAATAACCAGGCCGGAAGCAGTGGTGGTTTCAGCTTCTACGATCTGTACGAGGACGCGGTCCTCGAGAGGCTTAATGTTTGCCATGATGTTTCCTCCGTAGTGTTCGTATGCGCGCCGGTATGGCGCGCGCGTGCCGGTTGTGGATGTCCAGCACAGCCGTCGTCGCGGGTGAACAACTGTGGGTCAAACAACCTGATTAGCACTCTACCCTCGTGACTGCTAACCCTCAACAATGACCCGGCCCACATTCCTACGCCCTCAGCGATCCCTACAGCGCTCTCGTTGCCCGGCGCGTACAAAGCCGGCCAGCGCCAGCTTGACGACGCCTAGGGCGATAAACATGGCACCAAAAATCACGGCGAAGGCCGACCACCACAGCTCCTCCACCAGCGTTCGGCCGAAGGAAGCCTGTGGGGTGAGCACGTGGTGGAGTGGGAGGAGCGTCGCCAAGCACAGCGCCCAGACCACGCCGGCCGCAGTCAGGGTGAGGCACGCCGCCTCCCCCACCTGCACGCGCGCCCAGGCCGAGGGGGTGGCGCCGGCCAGGGTGAGACCGCGGATATCGGAGGCGATGCGCCCGCGCATCAGCAGCGAGGTAAGCACAGCGCCCACGATGCTGGGTGCAAAGACCGGACCTAAAAGGGCGACGAAGACCTGCCACGAGGACAACGTGCCGCCGGCGCCTGCGTCGTTTGCAAAGCGCAGGCCCGAGCCGACGGCGACAATAAAGCCGCCGATGAGCACCCACGGCACTATGTGTGGGGTGGAAAAATTGCGGCGCACGCGCACGTTGGCCCCAGCGATGCCGGCCGGGCGGGTCCATTGGTCGATGCCGGGCATGAGCCAAGGTAAGAAGAGGGCGACGAGGATGACAAGCCCCATCTCGGCCGACAGGAGGTCACCAGGGTCATCGATGCGCAGGCACCCGTAGACCGTGCCGCCAATGGCCGCGGCCGCAAGCAGGAATTTCACCAGAAGCCAGGCCGGGCGCGCGGCGCCGCGCGGCCGGAATACCCGGCGCAGCGGAGGCAACGTACCGACTAGCGCCGCGGACGTGCAGACGGCTACCGCAATGACAACGACCTGGCCGGTGATGGCAATGTCTGGCATGGGGATGCCATCGCTGCGCAGGGCGCGCACGCACGGGGCAAGCAGCGGGCGGGCAGGCAGCACGCCGAGCAGCCCGGCACCCGCGCTGACCACTGCGACGTGGCCCAGGATGAAAGCGAGGATCATCCAGCCGGGCATGCCCACCATGCGCCAGGAGCGGTAGACCGGCTCGCGCTCGGCAATGATAAGGCGCATCTGCGATAGCGTCACCAATACCACCACGCACAGGGCCATGCCCAGCACCGTGCCACCCAGCGGGCCGGCGGGGTCTCCTTCGGTTCCGGAGGAAGCCACCAGCATGGCCAGCGCCAGGGTGCACGAGGCGGAAGACACCACCAGTGTCAGCGCCACGGCCAGCCACGATAACCAATTGGATTGTAAGTCCTTAAGCCACACCAGCATGGGCCACCTCCTCTAAGGAAATGATCCGGTCGGCCGCCTCAGCGGCGAGGTGCGAGTGAGTCACCATGACCACACTGGCGCCATCGCGGGCGGCGGCGCGCAGGTGGGAAAGGACGGTGGATGCGGTGGCGTCGTCAAGCGCGCCCGTAGGCTCGTCCGCGAATATATAGGGCGCCTGGGCCAGCAGTGCCCGGGCGACGGCCACGCGTTGCTGCTGCCCGCCGGAAAGCTGCACGGGCAGGCGGCGCTCTAAGCCAGCAAGGCCAAGCGAATCAAAGACCTCTGCCACCTGGCCGCGTGTAGGGCGCCGGCCGGAAAAGCGCGCGGTCAAGGTGGCATTGCGCTTGGCGTTGAGGGATTCCAGGAGGTTATAGTCCTGGAATACAAATGCCCGCTGCGTGCGCCCCGGCGCGTTGACTCGGCCGGAGGTGGGCTTATCTAGCCCGGATAACAGGTTCAGCAGCGTGGTTTTACCGCTGCCGGAAGGCCCCATGATGGCGACGAATTCGCCTGGGGCGATGGACACAGTGACGCGATTGAGCACGGTGTGGCGGCCGTAGCGCTTGCTGAGGTTGTCTGCTTTTAACATGCCTTTGATTCCACTCGGCCGCGCAGAAGAAAGACATGGGGCGGGCTACCCGGAAAATGGTAGAGCTAGCTCTACTGCCTCACCCTGGCTAAGACGGCTAGGCTCATGGGTTATGCGAACCCTCAAAGCCTGCGCGTGGAGCCTCGTCCTCGGCGCGCTATTTATCCCGGCGTTGGTGGTTTCGGTGCTGATGCTGCCGTGGATTCCGTTGGTGGGACGCGCCGCGGAATTTGTCGGCCGGTTGGGTGCGCAGTGGATGGGCGTGGAGATCCCACCCCGGCGTGCGGGCCGATGGTTTGATTGGCAGCAGTTTTATCACCTTATTGTGCAGCTATTGCTTTCAGCTGCCTGCTTTGCCGCGTGGACTGCCTTGGGGTTTACGGCGGGCGTGCTGGTAATTGCGCCATTCGTGCCAAAGACCGAATTCTCCTTTGGCGAGTGGTCTACCACCAACCGGCCGCTCATTTTCTTCACCTGCTGGCTGACCGCTTCGTTGCTGGTGGCTTTATTGGTGGGGCTCAACCGCCTGTTGGTCTTGGCGTCAACCTCGCTGACTCGGCTGGCATTGAGCCCCTCTGCCGAGGAGTTGGCGGCCTCGCGTGCCACGCTTATCGATGCCTTCTCCGGCGAGCGCCGCCGCATCGAGCGCGAACTGCACGATGGCCCACAGCAGTATCTCACCGCGCTCAAGCTCAATTTGGCTGCGGCAAAATTGCAAGCCCCTCCTGAGGCGCAATCGGCCTTGGCCGATGCGGAGCATAATGCTTCGTTGGCCTTGGCCTCCCTGCGGGCGACGGTGCGTGGCATTGCCCCGCAGGTGCTTTTCGACGCCGGATTAATCCCCGCCCTCGACGAACTCCTCGCCCACTCCGGGCTGGAGACCGAACTACGCGTCGAAGGCATCGAGCGCTCGGTGGATGAGACCACTGCCCTGCTGGCTTACCACGCGGTAGCCGAGGCGCTTACCAACGCTTCCAAGCATGGCGCGGCCACCGAGGCAACGGTAACGGTTGCTTTTGGGGACACGCTGCGCCTGGGCATCGTTGATAATGGCACCGGACCTAACCCCAGCCCCGGCTCCGGCCCCGGAGATGACCTCGGTCCCACGGCCAAGGAGCCGGCTGAGACCGGCACCGGTATCGCCGGGCTGCGCGAGCGCGCCGCCGCACTGGGCGGCACGGTGAGCTTTGCCGCCGCACATGACGCGGCTGCGGGTGAACGCGGTGGCCGGCTGCAGGTCGAATTGCCGCTGAAGGAGGCGGAATGAAACTACTACTGGCGGAAGATTCCGCGCTGCTGCGCGCGGGGCTCGAGCAGCTACTTAGCGCTCTGGGGCATAGCGTTACGGCGGCCACGGATGCCGAAGAACTGCGCGCTATTGCCGGGCAGGAAGATTTTGACCTGATTATCACCGATGTGCGCATGCCACCGACCATGACCGACGACGGCCTGCGCGCCGTGCATGACCTGCGAGCGGCCAATCCCACCCAGCCGGTGGTGGTGCTCAGCCAATACGTAGCGGCAAGCTATCTCGACCGGCTCTTGGAGCACGGCGGATTCGGATACCTGCTTAAAGAGCGCGTTTCTGCTGTGGAAGAATTCGTGCGCACGCTAGACGAGGTCGCGCGCGGGGGCACCGTGGTGGACCCCGAGGTGGTCACTGCACTGCTGTCAGCGCGGCGTACTGGTTTAGCCCAGCTCACCGCCCGCGAGCGGGAGGTACTGGGGCTTATGGCCCAAGGATTGAGCAATAAAGAAATTGAAGACACGCTCGTTCTTACCGCCGGAGCGGTAAGCAAGCATGTCTCCAATGTGTTTATGAAGCTCGGCTTTCGGCCCGAGGACTCCAACCGGCGGGTCAAGGCCGTATTGACGTGGCTGCGCCATACCGAGCGCTAGCCAGCGGGCCGACGCTAATTACTTCTGCGAGCTGAGCCCACCGAAAATATCGCTGGAGCTCAGGGAGCTGCTACCTTCCGGATCCTTGGGCACCTCTTGGGCGTCCGGCTCGGTGGAATCGGCGGGGTCGGTGGCGTCGTCGGCAGGCGCAGCGCCGCGGTCCTTCTTCTTGAGCGAAACCTTATCCACCAGCGTGTTATCGGCTTCGTTGAAGGTGGTGAAGGTGAGCGTGTCATCGGAGACATCCACGCGCATGTAGTCCTCGGTGTAGTCCTGGCGCCACATGGCGGTAGACTCGTGGGCAAGCTTTGGATCGATGGTCTCCATGCGCGCGCCCTTGTGCTTTTTGTTATTCACGTCGGTGAAGTCGTAGTACTTGCCGCCGCCCGCGGTGGTGGTGGTCAGGTACAGCGCCTCGCCATCCTTGGGCTCGAGAACATCGCCGCGCTGCGGCTTTTCTTCCGGCAGGACCGGCTTATTGTTCTTCATCAGGTGGCTGCGGGTGTAGATGTGGTCGTGGCCGGAGAGCACGGCATCGACGTTGAGCTCAGAGAGCACCGGGGTGAGCTTCTCGCGCAGGTTGGTGACGTCCTTATCAAAATAATGGGTGCCCTGGGAGTATGGGCCATGGTGCATGCCGACGACGATCCAGTCATTATCCGCGCCACGGGATTCGATGGCCTCGCGCAAGAACTGCTCGTGGCGGGCGATATCGGCGTCGGAAGAAGCATTGGAGTCCAAACCGATGAAGAGCACGTTATTGCGCTCGAAGTAGTGGTCGCGGATATCGTCCGCCTGGTGCGGGTTGGAGAAGTGCTCATCATGGTGCTTCATGGTGAGGTTATAGGTCTCGTGGTTGCCCGGGACCGTATTGGTAGGGATGTGGCGAATCTCCGGGGCGGAGAAGTACGCATCGTACTGCGGCACCTGCGCGCCCCAGCCCTCAACCTGGTCACCCAGGGACCAGATCATGCTGGCATTCGGCACATGGGAAGCCGCGTGGCCGATGGTCTTGCGCCACTGTTCGGCTTGGTCATCCACCTTGAGGTTCACGCCGATCTGTGGATCAGCGACGGTAAGGAAGGACCAGTCATCGCCATTGGAACCGGTGTTGAAGGTCTCTGGCTCGGACCAGCCACCTTCCTCGGAGCCAACGCGGTAAGAGTACTCCGTATCCGGCTGCAGGTCGGTAGCGGTGGCGAACTGGGACTTGTACAGCAAGGCGCCAAAGTCGCGCTCGTCGGCGCGGAAGGTCGTGGTGCCTTCTGGGCCGGTAACCTCGAGGACCTCGTCTGCCTTGGACTTCGTGCGCCAAGTGACCATGACCTGGGATTCATCCTCGCCCGGCTGCAAGATGGTGCGGTAGATGGGCGTATCAGCAGCCAGCGCCGGAGCGGCGGGCACGAGGACGGTAGCGCCACCCACGGCGAGGGCGGTGGCGAAGGAGGCGACGAAGCGCGATGAACGGAGCATACAGTTTTCACCTTTGGAGTCTTAGAAGAAGCGGTACGGCTCCCTAGAACACCATAAGAATGTGAACACCGTATTACGGGCGCGCGAAAAGCGCTTGAACCCTACCTGTGAGGGGCTGGGGTTTAGAGACTCTTATCGGAGTTGATAACGGCCGCGCGCCACAGGGTGTATTCCTCCGGGTTATCTTCGCGGTAGTTCTTCACTGCGCGAATACCCTGCTCCACAGACTCGATAACGGCATCGATGGTGGTGTCTTCGCCCTCGGCGTCAACGAAAATGACGGGACCGCAGATGGAGCGGATGGGGTCCTGCAGGAAGGCGGCATTGCCGGTAGCAGCCGCGTTGCGCGCCAGGGAGGCTACCGGGTTCGGCTCGGCGCCTTCGGCCTTGGCTTCGGGATTGTAGAGCGCGGCGTAGGTGGTGCCGTCTTCCTGGAAAACAACGGAGACGCGGTCCTCGGTGGTGCCGCCAAGGAACTGGTTGGCGTGCTCCAGCTCGAACTCGAGCTTGCGGCGGGTGAGATCAGGGTTGACAAGGAAACCGACGGTCATGAGAGAAAGCTCCTTCAGAAAGCCAAGAGGGCATGAACGTTGTTTAGAGTACCGGCCCCCTGCCCCGCCTGCAGCGCGAGCGAGAAGAACTTTAGGTTAACTGCGGCTCTTCCACATCCAGCTGGGTATCGGTGCCTACGCCGAGGCCAGAGGGCTGGGCGCCTTCGTGGATGAGTTGCGCGCCGATGGCCGCGATCATCACGCCGTTATCGGTGCACAGCGAAAAGCGCGGCACGCGCAGTTCCACCCCGGCGGCGGCGCAGCGCTCGGCGGCCAGCTCGCGCAGGCGGGAATTAGCGGCCACGCCGCCTCCCAGTAGTAACACCCGGGCGCCGGTGTCCTCGCAGGCACGCACGGCCTTGGCAGTCAGGACATCTGCCACGGCTTCTTGAAAGCTGGCGCAGACATTTTCCACGCTGATGGTCTCCCCTGCCTTTTCAGCGCGCTCCACATAGCGGGCCACGGAAGTCTTGAGTCCGGAGAAGGAGAAGTCGTGGCGGTGCGGGCCGCGCAGGTCCTCGGCGCGGGACATGCCGCGCGGGAAATCGATGGTGGCTTCGCCGCGGGCAGCGAGCTTATCAATCACCGGACCGCCCGGGTAACCCAAACCGAGGAGGCGGGAGACTTTGTCGTAAGCTTCACCGGCGGCGTCGTCAAGCGTAGAGCCCAACTCGCGCATGGGCTTGCCGACGGCCTCTACCTCCAACAGCTGCGTATGCCCGCCCGAGACCAAGAGGGCCACCGAGTGCGGCAGCTCTTCGCCTTCCAAGTTGGCCACGGCAACATGGCCACCCAGGTGGTTAACGCCGTAGAAAGGCACGCCCCAAGCCGCGGCATAGGCCTTAGCGGCCGAGGCTCCCACCAGCAAGGCACCGGCCAGGCCCGGCCCCACGGTGGCGGCGATGGCATCCGGCTTTTCGATGTCCGCCTCATTCAACGCCGCCTGCATGACCTGCGGCATGGCCTCAAGGTGGGCACGGGAGGCGATTTCCGGGACGACGCCGCCGAAACGCGCGTGCTGCTCCATGGAGGAAGCGACGGCATTGGCGATGATGTCCATGTGGCCGTCCTCGCGCAGCTCGACGATGCCCACGCCGGTTTCATCGCAGGAGGACTCGATGCCCATGATCTTCATGACTGCTCCTTAATCTTCTGGGCGCTCGGACTGGCGCGGGCGCACCATCACGTGCGCATCCGCCCCGGAAGGTTGGTAATAGTTCTTGCGGATCCCCTGCTTGGCAAAGCCGTAGCGCTCATACAGGCCAATAGCGGGATCATTGCCCACGCGAACCTCGAGGAAGACCGGGGCGTCCTTGAGATCCGCGATATGGCAGATATTGTCCATCATCATCCGCGCGATGCCGCGGCGCTGCGCGGCGGGGTCGACGCCAATGGTGTGGATTTCAAACTCCGGGTCCGCGGCCGGTCCCATCATGCCGATGCCCGCATAGCCTAGGAGTTCCAAGGGTTCCGGTTCCTCGATCGCACCTTCCACGCCGAAATAGAAGTTGAAGGGCTGGGCCATTTCTTCCCGGAAAATCCGGCTGGACCACGGAGTTTCGCCTGGGAAAAGGACCTCTTCCAGCGCGGCGCACCGAGGTGCATCGGCCGGGGTTAGCTCGCGGAGCTTCACAGTTCGACCTTGGGGATGGCTGCAGAAAGCTGCTGCTGCTTTGGCGGGACCGCATCTGGGCGGCGTAGGTACAGCGGCACGACGGGCGCCGGTTCTGCCTCTAGGTCGGCCGTGGCAACGAGGGCCGCTGCGGTTGGATGGGCCGCGCGGTGCGGCAGGGCGGCGAGCTTCTCGGGGAGCTGCTCAGCAAGGCGATCAGGAATAATGACCTGCGCGGTGGAGGCAAGTTCCACCTTGAGTTCGGCCGGTTTCGTCACCGCGGGGCCAGAAATGCGCTGCACACCGGAGTCGGTGGCGCGGTAAGTGGCCCAGTAGATCTCTTTGCGGCGGGCGTCGGTGGCCACCAAGGCGGTCGCCTCGTCGGCCGCGGCGGCAGGATCTAGGTGTAGCTCGGCGGCGGCCGCGATGGCATCGTGCGTGCAGATGCCGTGGAGGGGGATAGAAAGGGCGTCGGCAAGCGCGGAGGCAGTCGCCATACCCACGCGCAACCCGGTAAATGGACCCGGGCCCACGCCGGTGACCACCGCTTCGAGGTCGGAATACTCCATGCCTGCCTCTGCGAGGACCTCAGTGATGGTAGGAATGAGCAGCTCATTATGCGCGCGGGTATCCTCCAACACGCGCTCGGTGCTCTGCCCAGTTGCGGTATCCACTACCCCGGTAACCAGGGCGGTGGTAGCCGTATCGATCGCGAGGACGCGCATTAGGCGACCATCTTCCAGGTGCCATCCTCGCGCTGGAAGCCCAGCGGCTGGGTGCCCTGGATCATGGGCACGCCGCCATCAAGGCTCTGGCCCTGCTGCTCCATGGCCTTGACCTGCATGTCAATCATCTCGCACACCTCGACCTTTTCCGGATCCAGCTCTTCGATGAAGGGCTTAGCGCTCTGGGAAATAGCTACTGCGTAGCTCTTGCCTTCAGGCACCGCACCATCTTCAAAGGTGATGTTCTCGGTGTCGATCTGTGCTTCCTTGACCTTGTCCTCGCGCATGCCCGGGCAGATGAAACCGATGGCGGGGTATTCCTCACCATAAACATCGGTGGGCATGAGGGTCATAAACTCCAAGTTATTTGGTGCCTTGTCCAGCGTGGAGGCGAGGTTTCCCTCCAAGTGGTCATCCTCGCGCAGGGTGGCGGAGGCAAGAAGAACCATCATGACAACGATAAAGATGGCGATGATGGCGGCGGTGAGGTTGCGAGCGAATTTAGTCATGGGGTGAGTATGGCTCCTTGAAAAGATGTTTAAGTTTCAGGCGGGCGGCGGTAATTCTGGCAATCGATGCTACCTGGTTAACCGCAACACAAAACCCACAGGGTAGTGCCTGCCAGTGTAGGCGGGCGACCCTGTGGGTGAGTAATTAACGCGACATATTGCCGCTATAGCAACAGCAGGAGCAGCACCTGCGAGGCAATGATCTTGCCGATAATTGTGGTGGGATAGACCGTGGCCCATCCGCGGCCGGCCAGCTCGGTGCCGGTTTGATCACGAATATAGGCAAAGACTGCAGGGTTGGTGGTCATGCCGGCCGCACAGCCCATGGCCTCGTCCCACTTCAGCTTCAGGACCAGCATGCCGATGACGCCGATCAGGATGGCGGAGACCAGCGTAATGATAAGGCCCACGCCCATGATGGTCAGGGAGGATGGATCCGTCAGGGCATCGCGGAAAGAGGCGCCGGCCGAGGTGCCCACGCCAGCGAGGAAGAGGGTCAGTCCCATATTAGAAATGGTTTCGCGCGTGTGAAATGGCATCTGCCAGTTAAGCGGACCTGTCCGGTTGAGGTAGCCCAGCAGCAGACCGACAACCACGGGGCCGCCACCAAAGCCCAGCTGCAAGGTGGAACCGCCCGGCATCGGAATCGGAATGAGGCCGAGCAACATACCCAGCGACAGGCCGATGGCCATGGACAGCAGGTCCGCGTTGCCCAAAGCGGCCTCAGAGTCACCGAGGTACTTGCGCACGTACGGCAGGCGGCTCGGGCTGGTTACTACGCGAACACGGTCCGAGTAGTTAAGCACCGTATCCGGGTGCGGAACAATGTCATTATCACCCTTGCGGACACGAGCGATGATAAAGCCGTGATCAAGAGCCTTGATCTCGCGGACGGACTTACCGGCAATATCCGGGTTGGACACGGTAATACGGGCGTACTTCAAACCGGCTTCCTCCGTCAGCTCCACCGGGTATTCTTCACCCAAAATCTCAATAGCCTTATCGACGGCCTCTTCAGAGCCGTTAAGCAGATAAGCCTCGCCCTCGCACAACGGCATTTCCGGAACAGCCAGGCGGTGGCGCTCTTCGTCAGAAATAATACGAGTAGCAACGACAGTCTGGCCGGTAACGCGGTAGATATGGCCAGCGGTGTCATTAAAGTTCTTGGTCAAACGCACGCCCTTGGCCACAAGCTCGGCGGGAATCATGCCCTCTGCGCGGGCATCTTCCTCATGGTTGACCTTAAGCACCTTAGCGCCAATGGCGGCAACGAGAATCGCGCCTATCACCGCGCCCGGATAAGCCAAGGAGTAACCGACAACCGGGGTGGAATCGCCCACCATTTCCACCACAGCGGCCATACCCGGCGTGGAGGAAAGCGAACCGGCAAACATACCGGTAGCTTCTGGCGCGCTCAGGTCAAAGGCGCGGATAAGGCCATAGCCGACCGCGACCAAAATAACCAGCATGCCCAGCATAAAGACGGTGAGCTTCCAACCGCGGGTTTTGAACTCGCGGACAAAGGAAGGCCCGAAGCTAAGGCCAATGGCATAAACGAAGATCGCCAGGCCAAATTGATAGACCAGCGGCGGAATTTGGATATCCGGATTGGCAGTAGATAGACCCAGCGCCACAAACATTGCAGCCGCGGCACCGAGGGAGATGCCGAAGATCTTAATCTTGCCGATCGCTAGACCCACCGCCATGATGACGAAGAGAGATAGCAAAGGACTTGAGGCGAGAAAATTCAACACCGTAATAGATTTACGTAGTGGTTATACCCGGATCAAGTTAACCACCCAGTGATAATGATCACTTTATCCCCCTGGGGCTAAGATTTGTGCTATGCCGCACCTTGCCAGGACCATGTGAAGCGGCGAACATCCTCATCTGCGCCGGCATAGTCCGCCGGCTCGCGGTCAATGCTGATAAATAGGTAGCGCTCCGCAATCTGCTCTACTAGTCCCCCGCCCCATTCGGCAATAACCACGGCGTCTTCAAGCTCCGTGTCCAGGTCGAGGGCGTCAAGCTCCCCTAACGGATCCCCAGAATTAGCACCGCCTTCATCGAGCAGGCGGTAGGCATCCACATGCACAAGGTCTGGCCCACCCACAGTAGAACGGTGCACGCGGGCGATAACGAAGGTCGGCGAGGTAACGCGACCTTTAACCCGCGTGCCCTTGGCAACGCCCTGCGTGAGCGTCGTCTTTCCAGCCCCCAACGGCCCATCCAGAATCACTACATCGCCGGCTTCAAGCGCTGCGCCCAGTTCTTCCCCGAATGCGTAGGTTTCTTCCACCGTGGATAGGTCGCGGCTGCCGGATTCCGGAAAGCTACTGCGCATCATCTTCTCCTATATATTCGCGTTCGGTGCGGCCATCGGGCAGGCACACTACCTCATAGTTAATGGTTCCTGCCGCCGCGGCGAGATCCGTGGCCGATACTCCCCCGTTGCCAAAGATCACGGCTTCTTGCCCCGTGTCCACACCATGGGGGTTTTCGCCCAAGTCCACCACAATCTGGTCCATGCAGATACGGCCTACTTGGGGGTAGAGGTGCCCACCAATGCCTACGTGCAGGTCGCCCTGGTAGCCACGCGGCAGGCCATCGGCATAACCACAATCCACTGTGGCCAAAAATCCCGGCTTATCCGCCTTCCAGGTCAATCCATAGCACGTGCCCTCCCCCGGTTTAATGGGCTTGACGTTAAAAATCTGTCCGGACCAGGTCATGGCGGGGCGCAGGCCGTGCTCACGCCCTTCGATGGGCTCCAAGCCATAGCAGGCGGCGCCTACGCGCACCTGCTCAAAATAGGAGGAAGGGCGCGTCAGCACGGCAGGCGAATTGGCCAGGTGATTGACTGGGCACTCCAGGCCAATCTCGCGCGCGAGCCGCAGGGCCGCGCGAAACGCCTCCTCTTGGGCATCATTGTGCGGATTATCAGGCTCATCGGCACACGCAAAGTGAGACATGAGGCCGAGCACTTTGATGTGTGGGGCATCGCGCAGCACCTTAAAGGTCTCTGCCCAATCCTCTTCATCCACACCGGAGCGGTGCATGCCGGTTTCCACCTTGACGTATACCTCAGCAGGAAAATCGGCCTTGACCAGCTTATGCGCCTGCTCAAGGGAGTTGACCGCCACCTCGATTCCATTGGCCAAGGCTTCTTCGAGGATTTCATCTGTTTGCCAAATCCACGCCACGATGGGCGCATCCACGCCCGCGCGGCGCAGGTCCACGGCCTCCCGCAGGGTGGCCACGCCAAAGCAATCCGCGCCGGCGCGCGCCATCACCGGCACAACCTTGGCCGCGCCATGCCCATAGGCATCGGCCTTGACCACGCACATCAGCTTGACCCCAGGCCCCACCTTTTCCTTGATGAGGCGGACGTTGTGCGCAATAGCGGAGAGATCAATCGTGGTTTTCAGCATGCCCACCATTGTGCCACTGCTCACCCTTGTGCTGAATTCGGGTAGGGTGCGGCGCACTGACTCGCGATACCTCCACCTTGGAGTTGGCTCATCCAATGTCCTCTATGGAAACTTGTCTCGTAAGTTCTATCCGCGAGCAGAAATCTTCATCATGGCTCACCACTAGCAATGCGCCCCGATAGTTTTTCAAGACCGAGACCAACCAATCAACAGTTGAAATATCAATGTTGTTAGTCGGCTCATCGAGCATTAGAAATTGTGGCGCCGGATCCGCTAAGAGCACTCTGGCGAATTCCGCTCTAAATCTTTCGCCTCCCGAGAGGGTCCCTGTCAACGCATGAACCGAGTCAGATTGAAACAACAACTGAGCAAGCCGATCACGGATGAACTGCGGATTCTCTTGTGGATTCGCGTTAGTAACCACGTCCCATACGCTTAAAGAAGGATCTAATCCAATTCGTTGACGCAAGTATCCTGAATTATCGATCACGTAGCCCGCCTCACCGGAGTTAATTCGGTTTAAGAGCGTGGTCTTGCCACTTCCATTTGGTCCTGACAAGCGCACCCGTTCTGAGCCGACAATTGAAAGCCCAGGAATCGAAATAACCCGCCTTCCTTCCGGCAGCTCAGTTTGTGGCAGCTCGATATACACCGAATCATCATCTCGTATGTTTCGCTCAGCTCGAGCTAAAGAGCGTTGGGCCGCTTCAACTGCGCCTGAATGCAGCTGCGCTCTGCGCGATGCCGTCTTTTCGGATCGCTGCTTATCGAGCTTCATCGTCATGCCTGGTTTGCGCTTCGACTCCGCGAACTTCTTTCCACGGCGCGCATCACGCGCAATCCGTGTTTGCATTGCTTGTTGTTCGTGGAGTTGCTGCTTATAAGTCGCCTTGGCGGTAGATACTGCTTTTTGAGCTACTTCTTGTTCTGCATTAATCGTGGCAAGGTAGTCGGAATAGTTGCCTTGGAAGAAGCGTAGGTTCCCATCCCTTAATTCCGCTACCTCGGAAACTACATCCAACAGATCTTTGTCATGGCTTACCATTAACACCGGCGCCGCGACACTTACCAACATATCTTTCAGGTGCTTCTTTGCAGTTCCGTCGAGGTTATTGGTCGGTTCATCGAGGATAATGAAATCTGGCTCAGACAAGAACACTGCCACCAAACCGACGCGGACCGCTTCCCCTCCAGAGAGACTTTCGATAGGGCGGTCCAACGGGATATCCAATCCGGCAGCAGAAAGGGCAGCGGTAATGCGCTCACCGACGTCCCATTGCTCCCCAATTAACTCATAGAGTTCTGGTTCATACTCACCGGCTTCGACTGCGGAAATCGCCGCGAGCACTTGGGCGACACCGAAGATGTCTGCTACTACATCATTTTCATTCCAAGCAAGGTCTTGTGGCAGGTACGCTATCGATTCCGGCTTTTCCACCGTTCCAGCAGTGGGCAAGATTTTACCAAGGATGACGCTTAACAGAGTTGTCTTTCCTGCACCATTATCCCCAATGAGCGCAGTTAAAGGGCTGGAAAAGGCACCGTTTAGGCCACTGAAGCAGGTTGTGCCGTCGGGCCATACTAGGGAAAGGTCGTTCAATAAAATAGGCATGCTTAAATCCGTTCTTCCTTTAGTGTTTTATGCAAAAACACGACGGATGAGCACTGCCTACTCCTTTCACCGACAACAATTGCTCCCCATAGCATAACAGTTTCAAGCTTCAAAGAAAGGCCAAAGCCCCCTTACCTCCCACGCAAGAAACGCGGCAAGTAAGGGGGCTTAGCTAGTACCGTTCGGTGTGGATTACTCCACGGTCACGGACTTGGCCAGGTTACGCGGCTGATCCACGTCGTAGCCCTTGGACTTTGCTACATGGGCAGCAAAAATTTGCAGCGGCACGGTGGCCAGCAGCGGCTGCATGAGGGTCGGTGCCTTCGGGATGCGGATGACGTGGTTAGCGTAATCCTCCACGGCGGTATCGCCTTCTTCCGCAATCACGATGGTGATGGCACCGCGGGCGCGGATCTCCTGGATATTGGAGACGACCTTGGAGTGCAGGGAGTCGCGGCCGCGCGGGGACGGCACGATGACGAAGACCGGCTGGCCTTCTTCAATCAGCGCAATCGGGCCGTGCTTGAGCTCGCCGGCGGCAAAGCCCTCGGCGTGCAGGTAGGCGATCTCCTTGAGCTTCAGCGCGCCCTCAAGAGCTACAGGGAAGCCGACGTGGCGGCCCAGGAAGAGCACGGATTCCGCGTCCTTCATGGAGTTGGCCAGGTTGGCCACTTGGTCCTCTTCGTCGATGACGTTTTGGACCTTGTCCGGCATGTGACGCAGCTCAGCAAGAACGCTCTGGATTTCATCGGCGAACATGTTGCCGCGCAGCTGGGCCAGGTAGAGGCCGAGCAGGTAGGTAGCGGTAATCTGCGCCAGGAAGGCCTTGGTGGAGGCTACGGCGATTTCCGGACCGGCGTGGGTGTAGAGTGCGGCATCGGATTCGCGCGGGATGGACGAGCCCTGGGTATTGCAGATGGCAATAACCTTGGCGCCCTGCTGGCGAGCGTGGCGCACGGCCATCAAGGTATCCATGGTCTCGCCGGACTGGGACAGTGCAACAACGAGGGTCTTCTCGTTCACAATCGGATCGCGGTAGCGGAACTCGTGGGCGAGCTCAACCTCGGTAGGAATGCGGCACCAGTGCTCGATAGCGTAGCGTGCCACGTGGCCGGCATAAGCGGCGGTACCGCAGGCAATGACGATGATCTTGTCGATGGACTTCAAAACGGTCTCATCGATGCGCAGATCATCGAGAGCCAGCTGGCCCTGTTCATCGAAGCGGCCGAGGAGGGTATCGCGCACAGCGGCGGGCTGATCGTGGATTTCCTTTTCCATGAAGGAATCAAAGCCGCCCTTTTCCGCGGCGGCGGCATCCCACTTGATTTCAAATGGCTTGCCCTGTGCAGGGTTGCCCTCATAATCGGTGATTTCTACCTCGTCGGCGGTGATGGTCACGACCTGGTCGTTATCCATCTCCACGGCGGACTTGGTGTAGTCAATGAAGCCGGATACATCGGAGCCGAGGAAGTTTTCGCCCTCGCCTAGGCCGATAACCAACGGCGAGTCACGGCGAGCGGCAACGATGCGATCGGCCTGCTCGGCGTGGATGGCCAGCAGGGTGAATGCGCCCTCCAGGCGGGAGCAGGTCAGCTGCATGGCCTTGGTCAGGTCACCAGCGGCCTCGTTGTGGAAGACATCGCCCAGCAACGTAGCGGCAACTTCAGTGTCGGTCTCAGAAACGAAGTTATAGCCCTTATTCAAAAGCTCGGACTTAAGCTCGGCAAAGTTTTCAATGATGCCGTTGTGCACCACGGCCAGCTTGCCACCATCGACCACGTGCGGGTGCGCATTCAGATCGGTAGGGCCACCATGGGTAGCCCAGCGGGTATGGCCAATGCCCAGCACGGAGTCTGGCAACGGGCGGGCCTCAATCTCAGCATCCAGCGCAGCGACCTTACCGGCCTTCTTGCGCCAGCTGATGTCCCCGTCGGCGTACATTGCTACGCCAGCGGAGTCATAGCCGCGGTATTCCAAACGGCGCAGCCCTTCCAGAACTACGTCGAGGGCGAAGTAATCACGGTCACCACCAGCGTGACCAATATATCCAACAATTCCACACATGGTTGCTGATTTTACAGCACGAGGGGCAAACCTCTAGGCGGGCGGGGCGTCGGCAAGTAAGGCCTAACACCCCACCCGCTAGTGCGCTGGGAAAACTAGCGCGTCGCCTGCTCCAAAAGCTCCAGAATGTGGTGGTAATCCTCGCCGGTAGCACGGGTCAGGCCGAGCTCGCAGGTGCGGTTGGTCGAGGCGTGATACTGCGCCCCGATTTCCTTGACTTGCGCTGCCTCGGCGCGGGTAGCGGCTTCTGTAAGTTCTGGGTGGAGCATGCCGCGGTCGCCAGCATAACCACAGCAATTCCAGTCAGTAGGAATGTGGACCTCGGCCGCGGCGGCGCGGGCTACCTTTTCTACGTCCTCCATCATGCCCAGCTGGAAGGCAGAGCAGGTGGGGTGCACGGTCACGGAGGCCGCGGGGTTCTTGACCGCAAGCTGTGGCAGGAGGGTATCGGCCGTAAAGCTAATGGCGTCGATGACGGTAATGCCTACCGACTCCAGCATGTCCTTAAATCCGGCTGTGCAGCTGCTAGCGTCCACGATGACCGGCAGGCGCGCACCATCGGTGGCCTCCATGACGACATCGCGCACGCGCTGTTCCATTGCATCGTGGCCGGCCTGCATGCCCTTAGAAGCCCATGGGGTGCCACAGCAGAGCTTGTCGATGCCCGCCGGAACCTCCAGCGCTACCCCGGCGCGTTCCAAGAGAGCCACGAAGGAATCGGTAGTGCCCTTGCCGCCGCCCTGCGGGCCAAACATGGTGTTCACGCAGGCGGGCAGGTAGATGCCGGTGGTCTGCGCGTAGCGGTCGCCCACGCGCCCGGCCAAGCGGCCGCGGGACTTGCCGCCCTTGCCCAGCTCCGGCTGGTATTGCGGCAGGTTATCGGTGCCGATGAGGCTGCGGCCCACGTCGGTAACCTTCTTGACTAGCTGGGTGGGAAGCAAGTGCGCGCCGGTCAGCGCCAGCCCGGCGCCTTGGCTAACCACCTGCCAGTTCTTGGCGGCCGCGCCCCATAGCTTCTGCTGCGCTGGTTGGGCCTCCTCGCGGCGCAGGCGCTTGATGAACTTGCCGGTATCGATGCCTACTGGGCAGGCTGTGCGGCACATGGAATCTACCGCGCAGGTCTCGATACCCATGTATTCATAGGCCTCATCCAGCTCGGCTACGAGCTGGCTATCGCCGGCTTCTTCCGCGCGCTTGCGAGCGCGGCGCACCACAATGCGTTGGCGTGGGGTCAGCGTGAGATCGCGCGACGGGCAAACCGGCTCGCAGTAGCCGCACTCCACGCAGCGGTCCACTTCCTCTTCCACCGTGGGGTTGAGCTTGATGTTTTTGATGTGCGCATCCGGATCATCATCCAAGATGACGCCCGGGTTCATCGTGTTGGTGGGATCGCAGGCCCGCTTGAGTTCCTGCATGACCGCATAGAGCTCGTCGCCGTACTGGCGGCGCACATACGGCGCCATGGCGCGGCCGGTGCCGTGTTCCGCCTTGAGGTTGCCCTCGGCCGCGAGGACCAAGTCCACCATGCCCTCGTTGAAGTCGTTATACCGACCGATGGCGTCATCGCCTTCAAAGCGGTCCGTAAGCAAGAAGTGGATATTGCCGTCCTTGGCGTGGCCGAAGATTACGGCGTCGTCATAGCCATAGCGGGCAAAGAGTTCCTGCAGGGAAGAACAGGTATCAGCCAAGTCCCCCACGGGCACGACGATGTCTTCCAAAAGCGCGGTTGTACCGGACGGGCGCGCCTCAGCTACCTGGGCATACAGGCCCTTGCGGAAGCTCCATGCGGTATTGCGCGAAGCGGTATCGGCCGAGAAGGCGGCTGGCGATTGCAGCGGTAGCTCGCGCAGAAGCTGCGAGCCCTTGCCCTCCTTCTCCCGCAATTCTTCTTCCGCGTCGGCATGGTACTCAATGAGCAGTGCGGCCTGCTTGTCCACATCGAAACCGGTGATGGCCTGCGGGACCTTGTCAAAACCTTGGCCCACGCGAATAGAGGCGGAGTCCATTAGCTCCAAGGTGGCCGCCCCGGTATCCAGCAGAGCCGGCAGGGACTTGGTGGCAGCGGTGAGGTCATCAAATACCGCCACCGTGGTGGTGGTCAGCTTAGAAATCGGCACGGTGCGGAAAACCGCTTCCGCAATAAAGGCCAGGGTGCCCTCCGAGCCGATAAGCAGGTGCTCAAAAAGTTTGACCGGGCTATCAAAGTCCAAGAAGGAATTGAGGCCATAGCCCATCGTGTTTTTCAGCTGGAAGTGGCGGCGGATAATATCCACGGACTCTTGATTATCGCGCACGCGGCGCTGCAGGCGGATAAGCGTGTCCACCAGCTCCGGCTCCTGCGCTTGGAACTGCCGGTCGGCGTCCGGATCGGCGGTGTTAATCACGGTGCCGGTGGGCAGCACGAAGGTCAGCGATTCCAGGGTGTTATACGTATTGAGCTCAGTGCCGCAGGCCATGCCGGAAGAGTTATTGGCCACCACGCCGCCAATGGTGCAGGCAGACTCACTCGCCGGATCCGGGCCGAGCTTGCGGTTGCGCAGGCCCAACCGAGCATTAACCTGGCGCACCGTCGCACCAGGCTGGACGCGCACGCGCTTGCCCTCATCCAATACCTCGATGCCGCGGAAGTGCTTGCGCACGTCCACCAGGTAACCATCGCCAGAGGCCTGGCCGGCAAGGGACGTGCCGCCAGAGCGCAGGGTTACCGGAACATTCTGCTGTCGGCCCGCACGGAAGATGGCGGCCACGTGCTCGGCGGAGCGAGCCTCGATGACTGCCTTGGGGGTGTACAGGTAGTGCGAGGCATCGGAAGCATGCGCCACGCGGTCAATAACCTCGGTTTTTACCTCCATCCCGTAGCGGTTAGAAAGTTCTTCCACATCAACGACACCGGTAGTCATGTACCGCAGCCTGCCTTCCCAGAAAAATAGAGTATGTAGTTGCCCACACATTGCACTCCCCTGCGCACAGGCGCGCAAGTTAGGAGGGGCTTAGGAAAGCTTTTCCACCACACCCGTAGCTCGGCTGGATACTGCGCAGACATTTCTCAGATAAACCCGCACCCTTTCCCGCCTAGCGGGTGATCTTCATCTATCCTGGAATGCGTGTCTGCGAATTTGAATAAACATCTAGCAACGTTGTCGAAGCGTGGTCGCAACCGAGTTTTGGTTGGCGACCTTGACTATGCCGGAATCACCGGCAAGGTTTATACCCCCGCGGAGGGCCAAAGCCTGCCCGCCGTGGCCTTTGGCCATGACTGGATGCACAAGATTAAGGATTACCACGCCACCCTGCGCCACCTAGCTAGCTGGGGCATCGTCGTGGTAGCCCCCGATTCCGAGACCGGCCCCTTCCCCAACCACCGCAACTTGGCCGCGGATATGGAATCCGCGCTGCAGATTGCCGCTGGGGTAAAACTTGGCGCCGGAAATATTACGGTCTCCCCGGGCAAGCTCGGCATGATTGGCCACGGCATGGGCGGTGGTACGGCCGTGCTTGGCGCCTTGGATAACCAGAAGGTCGCCGCCGTCGCCGCCATTTACCCTTCCATCACCGCGCCGTCTGCGGTGCAGGCGGCCCGCCGCATTACTACCCCGGGCTTGGTCATTGGCGCCGGCCAGGAAGACATTTTCAATGCCGGCAACCCCGCCAAGCTAGCCTATAACTGGAATGGCCCAGTCTGCTTCCGCGCCATCGACAAGGGCAGTCACGCTGGCTTTACCGAGGATCGCCTGCGCAAGCTGGCCATCGGCACCGCCGCATTCCAATCCGGCCCCACCGAAATCGCCCGCGGTTTGGTCACCGGATTCTTGCTAGCCACCCTCAATGGCGATTCCACCTATGACGCCTTTGCGGATCCAGAGGCCAGCGCGAAGAAGGTCCAAAGCCTCGTAGGCGAGGACTTGGCCGAGCGCGCAGGTGTCACCCGCGACGCCTAAGTATTAGCCCCGCCGCAGCACAGATTGCACCTGCCCCGACGCGTTCCGTGAGCGCGCCGGGGCAGCGCCATATCGGGGCCTTGGCACCGCCGCCGCTTGCCGACGCCCCACCTGTCCTTTCTCCCTTCGCGCCTCCTGCATGGCTTTATCCGCGGACTTTTCTAGCTCGTCCTGCGCTTTCGCCAGCGTTTTTTCAAATTCCAGCAGGCGTTTAGCCGTCCTTTCCCGAAAGCCCTGCGCAAATTCTGCGAAGTCGTTATTCATTACCACTGACCTGCCTTTCGTGCCTTAATGGTTGGTTCTTCTGGCGCGGGCGCCGCCTCCTGCTGCGGTGCCGGCTGTGGTGACGGTGCCGGTGCTGGTTCAGGAACTGGGGCTGGTGGCGGTGCCTCCGCTGGACCGGACGCCGGGAGGTGTGCCACCTTCTCTGGTGGCGGCGTTGGCTCCTCTACCTGAGACAGCTCAGGAGGCGGAGTCATGACGTCATCATCACCAATTGGCTCCGGTTTGGGCTCTGGCTCTGGTTTAGGTTCCGGGCAGGGATCAAGTTCTGGCTCCAGCTCCGCCTCAGGAACGGGATCCGGTTCAGGTTCCTGCACTGGGCAATCCGCCTCGGACATGATCTCCAGGCACTGCGCGGCGCCTTCCACAATGAGTCCCACGCCTACCAAAGCGATTCCGGCTCCCACCATGCCGAGGCTGCCACTGCAGGAGGATTCAATTCCACAGCCTTCTGAGCTGGTTTGGGTCGTTTCCACACATTCTTCGGTACTTTCCGCGGTACTTTCCGGGCAGAGCGTTTCCTCGCCTGCGCCCGATTCAGAAGCGGGTTCCGTATCCAAGTCTGGTTTAGCTTTCGGCTCTGGCTGAGGTTCAGGTTCCGGGCACGGTTCTTCTACTTGCTGTGGCTGTTCTGGCGGCTCCTGCGGCGGAATGATCTCCGCCTGTGCCGGCCTAGTGATCTCTACTTCGCGCTGGAACTGCGATGGACGCTCGGTAAATGATTGCTCGGTGCACTCTTGGCAATGGCAGCCGAGACCGTGTTCTGCAGTGGTCTCCGTGTGCACTTCCGGCTTGGCTGAAGGCTCGGGATTAGGTGTGCTAGTCCGCTCCGGCTCCGGTTCGGTGCATTCCCTTGGTGGAACTGGTGGTGGCGATGGAGGCGTCGGCTGTGGCGGCGCGGAAGTGGTGTGGCTCGATTCTTGTTTTGAGTAATGCTCCGGCATGGGCGTGGGCTCTGGTGGGCACTCCACTTGGGCCGGCTCGGTGGGCTGCGAGGGCGGGGGCGGGCATTCTTCCTTCGGCGTCGGCTTAGTGGGAATAGGAGTGTCCGGGCATTGTTCTACCGGTGCGGGGCAGGCACCATCTGCAGGTTTAGCCGGCGTCGGGCATTCTTCCGGCATCGGGCGCTCACAGACGCATTCGCAGCGCGATTCAAACTCGTTATAGCAGGACTCAATCGCATCATCGCGGTCGCGGCAGGTGCTAGCGATATTGTGATTCGTCTCTTCGATAACGCGCCCGCCGATGGTGGAAAGAATCGGGATGATAAACCGGGCCAGCGGGTGCTTGGTGGCCACCATGGACAAGATATTCAGCAATGGGATGACCGCAGAGATGAGCTCGGTAAGGGCAGTGTCGGAGACATCGACGACGTCGGCAATAGCGCCCGAGCACTGCTCCGCCGAGCTGGTGAGATGTGCGGCATCTTGGCGGTCAATGTCGAAGTCTTCCTGCACGCCGCACAGGTGCTCCCGCATGGCGCCCTGAGCAACCTCGGAATCATCCTGCTGCAAATAGCCCGCTAGTCCAGCACCGCCTCCCTTCGGGCGATTACCGCCCACCGCCGCGACGGTGTTTTTCACCAGGTTTTCGGGCGCGATGCCATCGACCGCACCGACTAACTCCCCCAGTAAATTCATCGGCATGCTGGGGCCCGGGTAGCTTCCCAAGCATGCGAATTGGAATTGGGAAATCGCGTTGGAATAGTCCCCCAACAAGGATTTGGTCAGCGTACTCACTTGTTCGCCTCCCCGCCGCGCGCAAAGGAGCTGCCGAAGGACTCATCAAAATCGGCAAAAGCGCGCACCTGTTCATGGGCGGCGTGGGCGGTGGCGGATAAATTATCCAACCTCTGCCCGCCACGCTCATGGATGCGCGCCAAGACATCACGAATGCGCTCACCGTGGCCGCCAAAGTTGCGCCCAGCCGCGGCCACCGGAAAATCCGGTACCTCGGCCCGGTGGGCATCGCGTTGCTCGTCGTTATCGGCTACGACCTGCCGTAGTGCGGACATCGCCTCCGAGGGGCGAAGAAAAACCTCAGACACTGGTGTATTCCCCCAAATCCATATGCGGTAAAAGTTCTCACCTTCATTGGACTGGGGATTGCGCCAAATGGTTCCCTAGGAGGCCAAAATTCTTCCGCCCCGGCGGTTGTCCTAGACCGAGGAAACGATGGCGGAAAGCCTCCCGGCAACCTTGCGAGCCTGCTCCTTATCGGCGGCCTCCACCATGACGCGGAAAACCTCCTCAGTGCCGGAAGGGCGCAACAAGACGCGGCCGGTTTCGCCAAGTTCTTCCTCGGCCTGGGCAATGGCTTCTTGTACTTCGGGGGCGTCCATGATGACACCCTTATCAGAAACCGGCACGTTAATGAGCACCTGCGGCAGCACGGTCATCACCGATGCTAATTCCTTTAGGGACTTCCCGGACTTGGCCATGCGCGCCATGATGGACAGGCCAGTAAGCGTGCCGTCGCCAGTCGTGCAATCATCTGGCAACACGACGTGGCCAGACTGCTCGCCGCCCAAGGAGAAATCGCCGCGGTTGAGCTCTTCCAGAACATAGCGGTCGCCTACTGCGGTGTGACGCACCTCAATGCCTTGTTCCTGCATGGCTAGCTTCAGGCCTAGGTTAGACATGACGGTTGCTACCAGGGTGTTGTAGCGCAGGTCATTATCTTCCTTCATGCCTACGGCCAGCAGTGCCATAATCTGGTCACCGTCAACAACATTGCCCTCGGCATCCACAGCCAGGCAACGGTCGGCGTCGCCATCGTGTGCCAGGCCCAGATCGGCGCCATGCTCGACGACGGCCTCCTGGGCCTTTTCAATGTGCGTCGAACCGCAGTCCTCATTGATATTGAAAGCATTCGGCTTGTTGTGGATAGCAATAACCTCTGCGCCAGCCGCCTCGTAGGCGATCGGAGCAACCTTGGAGGCCGCACCATTGGCGGTATCTACGACCACCTTGATGCCGCTGAGGTCGGTGGAGACTACTTCCTTCAAGTGGTTGAGGTAGCGCTCGCGTCCGTCTGGGGCCTCCGAGATGATGCGGCCCAGTTTGGTGCCGGTCGGGCCATCCTCGGTGAGGTTTTCCATGGTTGCCTGAATCTGATCTTCTACCTCGTCCGGCAGCTTCTTGCCACCTGCGGAGAAGAACTTGATGCCGTTGTCTGGCATCGGGTTGTGGGAGGCGGAAATCATCACGCCCAAATCCGCACCATAGTCATCCGTCAGGTAAGCAATTGCTGGGGTTGGCAGCACGCCCACGCGCACCACGTCCACGCCGCGGGAAGCCAGACCGGACGCAATCGCCGCATCCAGCATCTCGCCGGAAACGCGCGGGTCGCGACCAATGATGGCCAGCGGCTGGCGCTCGTAGGATTCACGCTTGGCGGTAAATACCTCCGCAGCGGCCTGGCCTAGTTGCAAGGCCAGAATAGGGGTCAGCTTCTTGTTCGCGAGGCCGCGAACGCCATCGGTTCCAAAAAGTCGAGTCATGCAGTCAATTATGCACTCCTGTGCCCATCGATTGCATGTTGGGGCGGTTTAGGCGGAAGCAAGCTTTTGGTTTATCGACGGATTGAGCGATATTCCCTCCTTCCGCGCTCCATAAAACGACGAAGGCCGCCGCCTCCCAAAGGAAGCAGCGGCTTTCGTAGCGCTTGCGCGCGCAGTGAGAGCGAGATTAACGCTTGGAGTACTGCGGTGCGCGACGTGCCTTGTGCAGACCGGCCTTCTTACGCTCAACTGCACGAGCATCTCGGGTGAGCAGACCAGCCTTCTTGAGGGCGGTGCGGTCAGCCGGGTTGTAGATGTTCAGTGCACGAGCGATAGCCAGACGCAGGGCGCCAGCCTGACCGGTTGGGCCGCCGCCGTTAACGGTGACCTTGAGGTCGAACTGGTTCTCGCGCTCCAGCAGGGTCAGCGGAGTGAGGATGTCCTGCTGGTGCAGCTTGTTCGGGAAGTACTCGCCGAACTCGCGGCCGTTAACTACAATCTGGCCGGAGCCAGCAACGAGGCGAACACGTGCGACGGCGCGCTTACGGCGACCGACGGTCTGGATCGGGCCCTCGTGTACCGGAGCGGCAGCCTCGACCTCTGCCTCAGTCTCCGCGTTGGCGCTAGCCAACGAATCACCGATGGTGTTGGTGAACTCTTCGGTAGCGGCGCTTGCTGCAGCGATGTCAGCAGCGTCGGCTACGTTGTTGTCGATGTTCTGCTCAGACATTACTGTGCCACCTGCTTAAACTCGAAGGTTTCCGGCTTCTGGCCGGCGTACGGGTGCTCTTCGCCTGCGAAGACGTGCAGCTTCTTGATGGAAGCGCGGGAGAGCTTGTTGTGCGGCATCATGCCGGCAACGGATTCTTCGATAACGCGAACCGGGTTGGCGTCCAAAGACTGACCCAGGGTCATGGACTTCAGGCCGCCCGGGTAACCGGAGTGGCGGTAGCGCATCTCACGGCCGCGCTTGTTGGAAGAAACGTGGATCTTGTCAGCGTTGATGATGATGACGTGGTCACCAGCGTCAACGTTCGGTGCGAACTGTGGCTTGTGCTTACCGCGCAGCAGGTCTGCAACGGTGGAAGCGAGCTTGCCCAGCACCACATCAGTAGCGTCGATGACGTACCACTTGCGGGTGATGTCACCGCTCTTTGGGTGGAAAGTAGACAATTTGACTCCTTGAAAGTCTGTCTCGGAACTGCCGGCCAGCGCTAAGCATCCATTCACTCCCGTACAGCGGCCGGTGGAGACCTGCAGGGAGCGCTTCGCCAGCTGCTTGCCGACGAGCGAACACATAGGTTTCCTACCCTACTTGCTCACCTGCCCAAAGACCAAAACACCGAAACCGGCACCTTCCGCGGCTTAAACGGGAGATGCCGGCTCGTGGGTACGGACTAGAAAGGTACGACTTCAAAGAATGGAAGAGATAGCAAGAGAAAAGAACTAGAAAAGGAGTATTCACGCTGGCTTCTTGGTCGAGGCTGCGGCTGCGTCCGCCTCCTGCCACGCGGGTGTGGTCAGTGGCACCGCAGCCCCGACGGGGACAGCGTAGAACCGTGCGAACAGGGTGTGGATTTAGCCCCAGCTTGCGGCGGCGCGACGATTGACGTCGCTCATTGCATCATTGCCCTGCGAGACGGTCTTGGAGATGGTGGCGAGCACGGTGTTGAGTTCTTGCGACGCCTTATCCCACTTAGCCTGTGCTTGGTTATAAGCCACGGCGGACTCGCCTTCCCAGGTGCTCACCATCGGCTGCAGGCGCGCTTTCAGGTCTGCCAGAGTGCTGTTGATGCGACCAGAGGTAGCGTTGATATCGGCTGCGGCGGAAGAAATGGCACCGAATTCGTATTTGATCTCGGACATGTGGTGGTGGATTCCCTTCTGTGAATCTATAGCTTTGAGGCTGCGGACTAGTGAAGTGTGCGGTGCGGTTTAGAGAGCGAGGCCGCCGCCCACGTTGGAGAAGGCCTGGGTGTTTTCGGCTTCCACGTTGTCGAAGTTGTGGGCGTTGCTGCGGATATTGTCAGAGATTGAGGCCAAGGCCTCGCGCAGCTGCTGTGCAGAGGTGTTGTAGCGTTGCATCAGGTCATCGAAGGAGACCTGGGCCTGGCCAACCCAGCTGCCGCGGACGGAGTCGACGACGCCCTGCAGGCGGGTGAGCTCGCCTTGGACTTCATCATTGGTGTTATCGACTTTGCCGGCGGTGGCGATCATGACATCGGCTTGTGTCTTGAAAGTCTGAGACATAAGAGTGCGCCCCTCCTTAGGGCGGATGAGATTGTGTGTATTTCCCCCGAAAAAGCAGCTGTGCTTCGCATCTGTGCTTTCTCACTTTTATTGGACTGAGCTTTCCGCCAAACGGTTCCCGGCTGGGGGAAAGTTTTTGAGACTATTTTTTGACTAGGCTTTCTGTGGCCATGCGGCAAGCCGCTTTTTGAACGGCGTTGGAGTTATGCCGGGTATGGCATCCCACGGACATCTGGTGCCCACGGTCTTCCCAGGTGGTCCATTCCACCAAGGAGCCGTCCCCGGGGTCTTCGGTATAGGTCAGTCGCCCGGCCTCATCGGTGGCATCGCGAAGCGCCGGATCTTCGTCCACCTGCGCGTGAATTTCTTTAAACAAGGCATCCGCCGGCACGTTAAACATCTCATCCGCCGCCAGCAGGATGCGTAGGTTCGGGTCTTCCCCGGTGGCGGTGACCAGACCATTTTCTACCTTGGTGTGGAACCCACTGGGGACGACTACTGACATTCCCTCCACGTCTAGGCGCTTTTCACCTGGACTCAATTCATCACTGCCGGATTCCGGCGCACCCGTCGTACCCGGCTGTGGCAAGGCCGGCGCGGACTCCGTTGCGTTCTCGCGGCTTGGCGCGGCGGCGCGCGGTTGCGGGCGCGCTGTATCCGAAGCGGCGTCGCCATCACCGGAACCCTGGGCACCGATAGCCCACCAGGAAGCTCCGGCCACGGCGATGATGACCACCGCGATTGCGACATGAAAGATATCAATGGCCCCGAACCAACCGCGCAGGCGGTCGGTCCAACGTGGGGTTACTGGCTCGTCGTAGGCAGGCATCTCCATCACAGCGGTGGGCGGTGCCGATTCTGAGGCCTCGCTGACTGAATGTGAACGCGGAGCGAGTGGGTCTGGGGCTACTGGCGGGGAGATGGCTGGTGCTGGGTCGATGAGGCGCACCCCAGTGACTTCCAATTGCCGGCAAATGATGGTGGTAGCTTCCTGTGCAATTCCCGTGCCGGAAGAGTCTGCCGCCACGCAGACTTCCACGTCGGGCCAGGACGATCCCGCCATCTTGGATATCTGATCCATGACTTGGCCTAAGGCCCAGCCTTCCACAATGCCGGTTCCTGGCAGGTCATAGCGGTAGACCGTTTCAGGCCCTTCAAAGATGGTGGCCGCATCCAGGATGGTGACGGTAATGGGGCTGGCGGTGGTCTCCCCACCAGTAGGGATAGGGGTGTCGGTCGGCGCATTCGCGCTGAGATTGGTGGTCATTTACTTTTCTCCTTCTAGATACACCGCTTGGACGACGCCGAGGTTTTCACCGCGGATGCTCCACTGACCGCGGCCGGATGGTTGGTGGCAGGGCTTGAGTCCGAAGATGGTTCCTTCGTCCCGGTCGGCGTCGAAAAGCAGCAGCGCCGGCTGCAGATCGCGCACCGCGGAAAAGAATTGACCAAAGAGGGCACGGCCGATGCCGCCGGATTTGCGAGCGATAACAAGGTGCAGGCCAATGTCGCGAGCATGGGGAAGCAACTCCAATAGCGGCGAGAGAGCGATATCGCTTAGCAGGTCCGCATCATCGATGACTAGGTAAATGTCTGGGCCCTGCCACCAATCTCGTGCGGCGAGCTGCGCCGGGGTAATGCCCGGGCCAGGCAGGCGAGATTCCAGGGTCCGGACTGTATCGACAATGGTCTCTTGCGCACTCGACTGCGTCGCGGCATAGGCAGCAACCATGTTCTGCTCCAAGGTTCCCAGGTGGGCTCGGCGCTGGTCGATGACGACGAGCCGGGCGTCTTCCCGCGCAAAGTCGCTAATGCCGCGCATGATCTGCGCCAGGAAGGTGGACTTGCCACAGCCCTGCGCCCCGATTGCCACAAGGTGCGGCTCACGAGACGGATTCCAGGTCAGCGTATCGAGGTCGCGCCCGCCGATGCCCCAGGCGATCTCGCCGGTGGGCACGCCCCCTTGAGCCGCGAGTGCGGACGGAGTAAGCACGGCGGGCAGCATCTTGAGCTGTGGAACTGGGTCAGCCGCAGCATGCACGCGGCAGATGTGGGCGATGTCCTGGTTGGAGGTGCGAGCTAAGAGCATATTCTCACCCGCCAAGGTGAGCCCGCGGCCCGGCGCGCTGGGGAGCTTGTGCTGTAGTTTGCGGTCGATGAGCGAATCCAAAGCCTCACCCAGGCGCAGCTCGAGGCGATTGGCAATGAGGTCGCGGATAGCCGGGCGCATCGTGGTCCACCGCGAAGTGGCAATGATGACATGCACGTGGGCGGAGGCACCATCGGCGACGATCTCGGTGACCTTCTCCGCTATGTCTTCAAACTCGGCGTTGGAGGTACCAATGTGGTGCCAGCCATCAATGACAAGGAAGGTTGCGCACCGTTCTGGGCGGCGGATAAACCCAGCTACTTCGTCGACGATGCGCCGTACCTTTTCGCCCTCCTCGCGCCCGGCAACTCCGGCCACGTGGGGCAGGCGCTCTAGGGACGTTAGCTGACCGCCGCCAAGATCGATGACGTAGAAGCGTGCCGTCTGCGGGTCATGCCGTAGAGCTAGCGCAGAGACGATCGTGCGCAGCGCACTCGATTTACCGGACTGCGGGCCACCGCACAGTGCCATGTGTCCGCCGTGCTGGGTGAAATCAATAATCAGCTCATCCTGGCGTTGGTAATACGGCCTATCGATAATACCGATGGGCGCGCACAGCTGCCTTTGGTCCGCTGCGGGCGAGACTGCACCCGCGGCATGTACACCGGAAAGCCCTGGCAGCGCGGATAGCTCAATGACCGGCGGTAGCGGCGGCAGCCAGATGCGGTGCGCCGATTGATCGCGCATGTGGGCCTCTTCCGCCGCGGCGCGAACGACCTCGGTAAGCACAGTGGTGGAGTCATCGAGAACCACCGCAGCGCTAGCACTTTCCTCTTCCTGGGACCAGCCATGAAAGAGCTGCACGCGGCCGCGGGTTGGGGCGGGGTGGTCCCCGGAATCCTCGGCAAGCGCCCGGCGCGGCAGGGGCCCAGACACGTAGGAAGCTTGGAAGCGGGTCAAGGCCTCGGCATCGGATTTGAGGTAGCCCGCGCCGGGCTGGCCGGGCAGGTGGTACGCATCGGTCACGCCCAATACCTGGCGGGATTCCGCTGAGGAGAAGGTTTTCAGGCCGATTCGGTAGGACAAGTGGGAATCTAGCCCCCGCAAGCGGCCTTCTTCGAGCCTTTGGGAGGCTAAAAGCAGGTGCACGTGGAGACTGCGCCCCAAGCGGCCGACGGCGACGAAGAGTTCCGCGAAGTCCGGGTGCTGGCCCAAAAGCTCCGAGAACTCATCGACGACGATAACCAAGGCCGGCAAGGGCCCGTGCTCACGCACGGCGGTGACAGAAGCGTTGTACTCACTGACATTGGCAAAGTTTCCGGCGGTGCGCAGCAGCTCTTGTCGTCGGTTCATCTCGCCGGAGATGGCATCGTACATGCGCTCTACCAGCGTAGATTCCTCCTCCAGGTTGGTAATCACCGCGGAAGTATGCGGCAGGCGGTCGCATCCTAAGAATGTCGCGCCGCCCTTGAAATCCACGAGCACGAGGTTAAGCTCGTCCGGACTATGGGTAGCCGCCAACGCGGTGACAAGGGTGCGCAGCAGCTCTGACTTTCCGCTGCCAGTCGCGCCGATGCACAGGCCGTGCGGTCCCATACCGCCGTGGGCAGATTCCTTGAGATCCACCGTGACGGGCTGGCCCACCGTATCGATGCCGATGGGCACCATGAGACGCGCCGAGCCCTCCCGGCCATGCCACATGCCGCTAGCCGCTAGCTCTTCCACATCGCGATAGCCCAGAAGGCCCATAAGGTCACTGCCGCGCCGGCCAGAAGTGCTATCGGGGCGGCGGTAGGAGGCCATACTGCGCGCGAGCAACGTCGCGCCGGCCACACTCATCCCATCGGGAGACCCAAGGTCTTCCACCCCTGCCGCGGTGACCACCTGCAGCTGTTCCCCTGCCACGAGGCTTAGCCCTTCGTGCTCGGCGCGTACCCCCAGCGCCGAAGACGGCGCCCCACCAACCTCAATAATGGTGGTAAAGGAGTCATCGTGGAAGAAGTCTTCGGTTCCCGTGGTCAGCACGCCATCGACTATGAGGATGCGAAAGCGCGCCTTTTCCGGCGTGCGCGCATGGGGCAGCCACTTCAGCCACTCCCACTGGCCACCGATGGCCTCGATACCGCAGGTTTCCGGGCCATGCGCCAACGCCATCTGCAGCACCATTGCGCGCACCATATCGCGGGAGGGATCTGCGGGCTCTTCGCCCCGAGTCGACGCCATTCCGGACACGGACAAGAAGCGAAAGGCCTGCAGTTGGATAACCACCGGCATATCGGGAACGGTGCCCACCGCCTTAATGGTCTGGCGCATGCTCACCGCACACACCGGGTCTAGGTCTTCCGTGGCGCCCGAATCCGGCACGTTGATGGGAGTGCACAAAGTCGTTGGTCCAGTTCCCACGCGTACCTCGAGGGCGTCCGAGTCATCCGGGCCACGCTCCCACATGCGGCGCGAGCCGACTAGAGTGTTGAGTTCCACCGGTGCCGGGTGGCGATAACTTTCATGTGCACGCTGCGCCGAGGCATTGCGCAGCGCCTTTTCTCGCAAGGCTTTGATGTGGCGCAGGTAAGTGCGCCGGGTTTCATCCGGATCCTGCCCGCTATTATTGGGCCCAAACATCATGGCCATGCTCGCCAGCATCATCAATGGAAACATCAAGGCCATCGGGCTAATCTGCCGGGATTCCCCAGCGCCTAACACCATGAGGGCGACCATGCCGAGCATAGCCGCAATCATCACCACCGGAAGCAGCAGCCGCACCAGCGGCACCGGTTGCGGGCGCACCGCCTCCGGGACTTCCTCCGCCTCGATGCTGCCGGTGGGCAGCGGCGGCGCAGCATCCCGCAGTGGCATGGTCAACGGCTCAATGACGCGGGTATCCCCGATCCCAAGCATGCCTAAATAACCTCCCCCGAGCCACGCGCCAAGCGCCCTTGGCCCCCTGCCAAGATTCCTCGCGCTGCGGTGGACACGTCGCCACTAGTAAGCCACAATATGTGGCATTGGGCAAGGGGGACGCCCACAATCCATACATGTTTCGGGGGACATCATGACTACTGCAACGGCGCATCATCTGCGCCTTACCGTTCGCATTCATGCCGGCGCCTTCCACAAGGAGGCAGACGTGGCGCTACCGCTAAGCTCCAGCGTGGGCGAGCTTTTGGCGGAGATCACTGACTTGGTGGATGCGCCCACCATTTCTGAACCCTGGCGCGCCAGTACAGCCTCCGGCCGCGCCATCGATCTCACCGCCCCATTGGCTGCCACTGCGCTCACGGAAGGCTCAATTCTTGTTATTAGTCCGCGCGAGCGCCGGTCTGCACCGGTGATTCGGGATGCGGCGGAATCGCTCGCCGCCGCGGCTGAAGAGGATACTACCGCCGCCCTTCCCACCATCTGGGCTTGGGCAGGGCTGCTTGCCGCCTTCGCCCTAGTGTGGGTTAGCACCCTTCCCCTAGCTGCGTGGGCGGCGTTGACCGCTGGAGCCCTGTTGCTCGCCTTGTGGACCCGTGCCCTATCACTGGTGCACCTTAGCCTGGTAGCCGGCATGGCGTGTGGCTGGGTGGTGATTTCGCCCTCGCTTAGCGAAGCCCCCTTTGCCGCACTCACCGCCTGCGTCGCCCTCCTCATCGTGCTGCTTGCCTGCCACGTCACCGGGTTAAGCACGGTTCGCACTACTGCCGTGGCACTCACCGTCTCAGTGCTGTTGTTGGTCGCGGCTGTGGGCTACCTGCTGCCCGGACCAGGGACGGGTCTCCAGGGCAGCCACGGTACGGCGGCAGCCGCTTGCGTAGTGATCGCCGGCATTATCCTGCTAGCCGCAGCCCCTGCGCTGACCGTTGCCACCGCTGGGCTCAAAGTCCCGCAGTTGCCCACGGCCGGCCAAGACCTCGCGGTTTCTGATGCCGTCCAGCCGGATATCGATATCCGCGCCCGGCGCGCCGGCAGCGCCTATGAGGGAATGTGCGTTGGGCTGTCGCTCTGTCTCATTCCGGCCCTTATCGCCCTCTCGCTGACGGGCAGTGGTCCGGCCTTGGCGCCGACTAGCGGCGCGCCCGATTCTCTCGCCGAGTACGTTGCGGTGCTCTTTGGTGCCGAGCGCACCGGCGTGGGCTTCGTCCAAGCACTCTGCGTGACCACCGCGGGTGCCGTCGTCATGCATGCTGCCCGGCACGGTCGTGTGCTGGCTAGCTGGGCCCTGATGCTGCTGGCGATGACCGCCTGTCTCGCTGCATGCTTGTGCGCTACCCACACGGTAGCGGATTCCGGCCTTGCCGATGCCTGGGCGCCGATCCTTGTTGCCTGCCTGATTCTCCTCGCCATGCTGAGCGCCCCGCTGTGGGCACCCAAGGTGGCCGGGCTCGAGCCCACCACCATCGCGTGGTTTGAGCGCATAGAATCCCTCGCCATTGCCGCTAGTTTGCCGCTGGCCGCGCACCTAGCCGGTGTCTTCGTACTCATTAGGGGGCTTGGATAATGCGCGTACTGCCCACCGCTTTAGTAGTTGCATTCGCTGCAGGACTGACTGCTGCGCCCTACGCGGCCGCGCGCGAACCGGACCGCGAATGCGCCGCCGCGCATTCCTCACCGCTTTCGCCCCAACCAAGCCAGGAGCAGTTAGACTACCGGGCCCGTCTACATTCCTTTGCTACCGGGGAAGGCGTCAAAGTAGCCGTTATCGATACTGGCGTGGCCCGTCACGATCAACTGCGGCATCTCAGCAGTGGCGCGGACCTTGTCGCGCCCGAGGACCCAGAACCGCATCGCGATTGCGACCTGCACGGCACCGTCGTGGCCGGTGTCATCGCCGGACACGATATCGGTATCGCTCCGCGAGCAGAGATTTACGCTGTGCGCCAGACCAGCGCGCACTACCGCCAGGAAGCCGAGGACAGTACCACCGGCTCCCTGGACACCTTGGCCCGCGCCATCGATGACGCTGCCGATGCCAGTGCCCGCGTCATTAACATTTCGGTTGTTTCCTGCGTTCCGCCAGATGTGGCCGCGCAGGTCGATACTTCCCGATTGGATCGCGCTTTGGCGCATGCGGAAGACTCCGGCGCCGTGGTGATCGCTGCTTCGGGCAATGCGTCCTCTGGCAGCTGTGAGATGGGTGACCGCGTCTTTCCGGCGGATTCGCCCACGGTGCTCTCAGTAAGCGCCCTCGCGGATTCACACGAACTCGCTGACTATTCGCTGAATTCGGCCGACGGACCCCAGCTTGCTGCGCAAGGTTTCATTCCGCTAGCGCTCAACCCCGCGGGTGGATGGGCCGATGGTAAGGAGGGCACGGACGGAACGGCGCAGTTCCATGGCACCTCCTTTGCCGCGCCGGTGGTCAGCGGCACCGCTGCCCTCTTGGCACAGCGCTTTCCCGACGATAGCCCGGCCGCCCTCCGTAAACGCTTGGAGGACGCCGCGGAACCGGGACATGGCTTCATCGACCCGCTCACTGTGCTCACCCACGTGGAAGCAGGCGCGGACGTCGATACCCGAGCTATGACCATCCGCCCCACTGACGAAGGCGACTCCCGCGCCCCCACACGCAGTGCCTGGGTGCTAGGTGGATTAGCGCTGGCGCTTGCTGCGTGGGCCGTGTGGCGCGGGCTACGGCCTAAGAACTAACCTGCAGCGCCTGCTCACGGTTCAGCGCGGAGCCTTCCGGCAGCAAGCGCAGGATCTCCCACGGCACCTGCGCGCCCACGCCGGTGCCTAGGGCTTCCAGAGTCTCTTTGTCCTTGACCTCGTGCCGCTGCCCCGTGGGTGAGACCACGTGATAGCCATGGCCGCTGTCTACGCCTACGCCACCGGCGTCGAGTCCACCAAAGCGATGGGCCACCGACTCACCTGCCAAGGCGATGGTGCCTGCTTGGGCAGGTACCACTACCCCGCCGCCCTCGTTACCGGCACACATCCAGCCATCGTCCGGGCTTAAGAAGCGGAAGGACGTGGAGGGAAGGTTGAGGTTTAAAGGGGCGTCGGCAAGCGCGGCAATCTCCTGCGGCGTGGCTGTCGTCTCCTTGGCACCCACGCCTGTGAGCATCTCCGCCTGCGTAGGCGTGAGCTCCGCTACGCCCTCGGGCGTACGCGCCCACAGGCTCTGCCCAGTATCGACAACCTCGGGCGGATTAGCCGGAAAGTTCAGCGGCGGCAGCTCCGCAAAAGCATTGAGCAGCTCGGGCGGCACGGGCCAGGTGTGGGTACTATCGTCCACGCCCAGCGCCCGGCGCACGACGCGCCCTTCGGTGCTGGAAGAATCTGGCAACGCCACCCGGCCTTCCTCTGTGATAAGCCACTGCGTGCCCTCGGATTCCACCAGTGCGGCGCGCTCCTCACCGAGGCTTTTCTGCTCGGGCTCGGCGAGAACAATAACCTCCTGCGACGCAACCTGGTGCCCGCCGATGCTGGTTGGGTTTTCTGTAGTCGGCGCCTCATCCTTGCCAGCTAAACACGCTGCCCAACGCTGCTGGGGAGTCTCGCCTGCTGCCGCGAGGTACCCAGGGGCATCCGAGATACCCACCGGTGAGCCCAGTAGCGCTTCTTGCAAGTGCTCATCTCCGATCGTCTGCGCGTCGGCCGCCTGTCCGGCGATAATGCGCGCCGACGCCAGGTTGAATACAGGGTGGTAGGTGTCGTTGACATCCACAAAGAGCTGGCCCTGCTCCGAGCGCACAATCGGCGCATCACCCGGCTGCGGACTCGGCTGCAGCCATGCCAACATACCGGACCCCACCGCAAGGAAGGCGACGCCGACCCCGCCGAAAAGGAGCGCTTTGCGGCGCCTAGCCAATGGATCGTGAATCATGCGGATATCGCCTAATACGAGCCCATGCTCGACGCGGCGGCGCAAGAATTTATGGCCCGATACCTGGGCCTTGGTAGTAGGCAGCGGACGTGCCATGATTTTCCCCCGAAATGTCTGTGTACACCCAGCACACAGGCTATCCCAGGGAAGCACCCGTTGCCACTTGGGCGCTAGTCGGCGCTGCGCCTTTCGCGGGTGACCTCGGCGCGTGCCGCCAGTTGATCCGCGGCCGGGTAATCAACGGCGACGAGCGAGAGTCCCTTGGCCGGGGCCACGGGAATGCTGGAAGAGCGCTTCGTCTCCTGCAGCAGTGCCTCGGCGAAGTCAGCATCGCGCCGCCCCTCCCCCACGCGCAGGCAACACCCTACCAGCGAGCGCACCATCGACCAGCAGAACGCATCGGCGCTCACGCGGGCCTCAAAAAGCTCCGGTTCTTCGGGCGTAGAAACGTCGCGCCAAGAAAATTCCTGCAATTCCCGGATGGTCGTGGCATTTGGCTTGGCTTTACAAAAGGCCGCAAAATCATGCAGGCCCACCAGCGCGGTAGCAGCGTCCTGCATGGCGTCAATATCTACCGGCTTAATCCACTCGGCCGTATCCCGCGCCCGGGACGGCAGCGCGCCGCGCGGGTTGGTGGTAATCCGGTAGACGTAGTGCCGCCGCAGCGCCGAAAACCGCGCATCAAAGCCCGCGGGTGCGAACTCGCACCCGTGTACCCGCACGTCTTCTGGCAGAAGCTTTGCTAACCGACGCACCAGCTTCGCCGGCTCCCCCGCCACCGAGCGCTGCGCCAGCATATCTGTCGGAACGTCCACGTGCGCCACCTGGCCACGAGCGTGCACGCCGGCATCCGTCCGGCCAGCGACCGTAAGCGGCACCTCCGTGCGTGCAATCATCGCCAGCTTCTCTTCCAGTACCCCCTGCACCGTGCGCAGACCGCCCTTCTGCTTGGCCCAGCCATGAAAGTCCGTGCCGTCATAAGCCAAGTCCAAGCGCAGGCGAACGAACCCGTCCGCCGGCCCTTCGGGGGAAGTCGATGCTGCATCTGTCATAGTGGACTTCATGCTACCGGAGTGTTTACTGCCCGCCGGCCCTGGGTCGTTCGTGCGTTGAGCCCTAGTTGGGTGTGGACATGACAAAGCCGCCGCCCTCCCACAGGTGGGAAAGACGGCGGCGAGGCGCTAGGGCCGAAGGGAAATTACTTCTCCTCGGACTCCTCAGCTGCGGTCTCCTCGGCAGGTGCCTCGGTCTCAGCAGCCTCGTCTGCCTTAGCTTCCTCAGCCTCAGCGGCCTTGGATGCGGCAGCGCGGGTAGCGCGGTTAGCCTCGGAGGTCACGGTCTCCTCGAGAACGAGGGAGATCTGGGACATCGGGGCGTTGTCACCGGTGCGGTTGTCCAGCTTGATGGTGCGGGTGTAGCCACCTTCACGGTTCTCAAACTTCGGCGCAACCTCGTCGAACAGGTAAGAAACAACATCCTTGCGCGGGATGAGCTTCAGGACTGCGCGGCGGTCAGCGATGGTGCCGGCCTTAGCCTTGGTGATGATCTTTTCGATGTACGGGCGAAGGACCTTCGCCTTGGCATCGGTGGTCTTGATAGCGCCGTGCTCGATCAGGCTGGCTGCCAAGTTGCTCAGCATGTGAGCCTGCTGCTTGGCGGAGCCGCCGAGACGGGCACCCTTCTTAGGGGTTGGCATTGTGTACTCCTCGTATGCGGTAAAAGTTGAGCGCGCGGCAATTGGGTTATTGCCGCAAGTCAGCGGGGTTCTTTACTCGGAATCCTCAGCAGCCGGATCCTTGAAGTCACCGGTTTCTGCGTCGTAGCCCTCGAGCTGGGTTGGGTCGAAATCCTCAGGGGTGTCCTTGAGAGCCAGGCCCAGGTTAGCCAGCTTGATCTTTACCTCATTGATCGACTTCTGGCCGAAGTTGCGGATATCCAGCAGGTCGGACTCGGTGCATTCAGCGAGCTCGCCCACGGTGTGAATCTCCTGACGCTTCAGGCAGTTATAAGAGCGGACGGAGAAGTTCAGGTCCTCGATCGGCATGCCGTAGGCAGCGATGTACTCGGTCTCCTGCGGGGAGGGTCCGATCTCAATGCCTTCGGCAGCGTTGTTCAGCTCGCGAGCCAGGCCGAAGAGCTCGACCAGGGTGCCGCCGGCGGAAGCCAGGGCATCGCGGGCAGAAATCGAGTTCTTGGTTTCGACGTCGATGGTCAGCTTGTCAAAGTCGGTACGCTGCTCAACACGAGTTGCCTCGACCTTGTAGGAGACCTTGAGGACCGGGGAATAAATCTGGTCGACCGGGATGCGGCCGATCTCACCGGAGGTAGGAGCGGCTGGGACGTAGCCACGGCCGCGCTCGACGACGAGCTCAATGTCCAGCTTGGCGGTGTCATTCAGGGAAGCGATATGGAGATCCGGGTTGTGGATCTCCACGCCAGCCGGCGGCTGGATATCGCCCGCAGTGACATCGCCCGGGCCTTCCTTGCTCAGGTACATAACAACCGGCTCATCGGAGTCGGAAGAAAGCACCATGCTCTTGATGTTCAAGATGATCTCGGAAACGTCTTCCTTCACACCGTTGATGGTGGTGAACTCGTGGAGAACACCATCGATCTTGATGGAGGTTACCGCTGCACCCGGAATGGAGGACAGCAGGGTACGACGCAGCGAGTTACCGAGGGTGTAGCCAAAGCCCGGCTCGAGCGGTTCGATGACGAACTTGGAACGAGACGAGTCGATGAATTCCTCGGTGAGCTGAGGACGCTGGGAAATGAGCATTGAAATTCTCCTTTTCGGCGACCGCTATTTGACGCCGGTAGAGGGGTAAAAATCTTCGGGATTGAAGATTCCTGGTTATCCGCCAGGCCATTACAGGCCGTGCGGTATAACAGTTTACTTCGAGTAAAGCTCGACGATGAGCTGCTCCTGCAGCGGAATGTCGATCTGAGCGCGCTCGGGCAGCTGGTGCACGAGGATGCGCAGGGTATCAGGAACAACCTGCAGCCATGCCGGTACGTTGGCATCGATGAGGGCGTCCTGAGCATCTTCGAACCATTCCATCTTCTTGGAGCGGTCACGGACATCGATGATGTCGTACTGGGTGACCTTGTAGGAAGGAACGTTGATGTTCTTGCCGTTCACGGTGAAGTGACCGTGGGAGACAAGCTGGCGAGCCTGGCGGCGGGTGCGTGCCAGACCTGCACGGTAAACTACGTTGTCCAAGCGGGACTCGAGCAGGATAACCAGGTTATCGCCGGTCTTTCCCGGGAGGCGGTTAGCCTCTGCGTAGTAGCGACGGAACTGACGCTCCAGCACACCGTAGGTGTACTTTGCCTTCTGCTTCTCCTGGAGCTGCAGCAGGTACTCAGATTCCTTGATGCGGTTGCGGCCAGCCTGTCCCGGTGGGTACGGGCGGCGCTCGAATGCCATATCGCCGCCGACCAAGTCGACGCGAAGACGGCGGGATACGCGGGTAGCGGGGCCAGTGTAACGAGCCATTTTCTTACCTCTTCCTTTCCCTTAAACCTTGCGGCGCTTGGTCGGACGGCAGCCGTTGTGCGGCTGTGGGGTTGCATCCGTGATCGAGGAAACCTCGAGGCCTGCAGCCTGCAGGGAACGGATGGCGGTCTCGCGGCCGGAGCCCGGACCCTTGACGAATACGTCAACCTTCTTCATGCCATGATCCATTGCCTTGCGAGCAGCGTTCTCGGCTGCCATCTGAGCGGCGAACGGAGTGGACTTACGGGATCCCTTGAAGCCAACGTGGCCGGAGGATGCCCAAGAGATAACAGCACCGGTCTGATCGGTGATCGAGACGATGGTGTTATTGAAGGTGGACTTGATGTATGCGTGGCCGAGGGCCACATTCTTCTTTACGACGCGACGGCCGGAACGGCGCGCGCCGGAACGAGTCTTTGGAGGCATGAATTACTTCTTCTTTCCTGCGATCGTCTTCTTCGGACCCTTACGAGTACGCGCATTGGTCTTGGTGCGCTGGCCACGTACAGGCAGGCCACGGCGGTGGCGCAGACCCTTGTAGCTACCGATTTCAATCTTGCGGCGGATATCAGCCTGAACCTGACGGCGGAGGTCACCCTCAACCTTCCAGGTAGCCTCAATTGCGTCACGGAGCGCCGACAGCTGGTCATCATCCAGGTTGTCAGTGCGCAGGTCAGGAGAAATGCCAGTCTTTTCTAGCAGTTCCTTGGCACGGGTTGGACCGATGCCGTAGATGTAGGTGAGAGCGACCTCCATGCGCTTATTGCGGGGGAGGTCAACACCAGCTAGACGTGCCATATGGCGTGTCCTTTCGGGTTGTTACGGCGGTTTTCTCCCCATCCGTCCCGCTCCACGCAACGCTTCGCCCGGACCGTGCCGGGAATCCTTGGGTTGCTTACCAGTGCGGGCTCAGGCCACCGTAGCCTGAGGTGGACAGGATGAACCTACGGGTTCACCCTTGGGTGAGGAGGCTTACTGTCTTTACTTGTAGCGGTAGACGATGCGTCCGCGGGTCAGGTCATAAGGAGACAGCTCTACAACCACGCGATCCTCTGGGAGGATGCGAATGTAGTGCTGACGCATCTTGCCAGAAATGTGTGCAAGAACCTTGTGCCCATTGTCGAGCTCGACACGGAACATTGCGTTGGGCAAAGGCTCGATAATGCGGCCTTCTACCTCGATTGCGCCTTCCTTAGCCATAACCTCTACTTTTCTGGCGACGGACAAGTGCGCCGTCACCTGCATGTTTGTTGTCTACTGCGGTGGCGTATCCGCGCCAGTCTCGCTGACGCTATACACCGACTTAACAGCATACGCTGCAGCGACACGTTTTCCAAACCGCTGTGCTTTCCGACGCCCCGCTCAATCGCCCGCCCCGCACCCCTAAGCCAGCAAAATCCCCCGATCCGATTCTCCTTGTCGGAAGCTCAGTTCGGGGGATGAGGCTTTCGCTTATGCGCGGGTCTTAGTAGATAAAGACCTTATCGCCAACCTGCACATTATCCCAGTAGCGCTTTGCAGCGTCTGGCGGCAGGTGAACACAACCATTGGAATCAACGGCTGGGTCATCCAGGTGGAAGGCGTGACCGTTGTTGGTGAAGTAAATGGAATACGGCATCGGCGCGTTATTGAACTCGCGGGAAATCTCATGTTCTACCTTGCGGGTCACATGGAAAGTGCCGCGCGGGGTTTCCTGACCGCGCATGCCAGCAGACATGGCCGGGGAGACATAAGAAACCTTGCCGCCGTCCTGCAGCCAGGTGCGGCGACCATTCAAGTCAACGCATACCTTGGCATCCGCCGGGCATGGGCCACGGTCGAACTGGTTAGCACGGCGCTGTGCTTCCGCCTTGCGTGCCGCAGCCTCAGAACGAGCCTTCTCAGCAGCGACGCGCTCAGCGTTGGCGCGAGCAGCGGCCTCGCGGGCCTTGCGTGCTTCCTCATTCTTCTGCGCAATCAAGCCTGGGAAGAGGAATTCTACTGCGCCATCCACAGCGGTCTGGACGTTAGGTGCCAGTTCCGGGGAGAACTTCTCTGCCTGGTCCAGAATCTGGTTGCGAGTATTCCAAGCCTGCTCGCGGGTCTGGCCATAGAAGTTATCCAGCTGCTTCTTTGCCTCGGCGGTGAGGTCATCTAGACCGGACTGGGAAGAGAGCTGAGCGAGGTCGGAGTTTGCCTTGGAGCTGAGCTGATCCAGGTTCGGAATCTCCTGGGCGGTAGCGGCAGGAGCCGCAATGGTGGCGCTCAAGGCCATCACGCCAGCGACTGCGGGCGCTGCAACCGTGGCACGGATCTTGCGGAAGCTAAATTTAGACATGGCTGTGAGTATAAACCTTTCAGGGGCATATGCCTAGTGCAACAGGCAATATCGGGGAATAAATGTCAGTAGCGGCGGGTAAGAATACGGGGCCCATCGGCGGTCGCGGCGACCGTATGCTCCCAGTGAGCGGCGAAGGAGCCATCGAGGGTAACGACCGTCCAGTCATCCTCTAGCACGGCAGAATCCTCTGTCCCCAAAGTTAGCATGGGTTCAATAGCTAGGACGGAACCTTCTTGGATCAGCGGGCCACGGCCCGGGCGACCCTCATTGGCTAGGTAAGGATCCTCGTGCATGGTGCGCCCGATGCCGTGACCGCCGTAACCATCCACGATGAATAGATCCACGCCGAACTTCTGCTCGGCCCGTCGGGTGGCTTGCTCGAGGGCATGGGAGACGTCGGTAAGCAGATTGCCCGGAACCATAGCCTGCATGCCCTCCATAAGGACATACTCGGTGGCTGTGTTGAGGGCCGCGACATCAGCATCGAGCTCACCCACTGCAAAGGACCAAGCGCTATCGCCTACCCAACCATCGAGCGTGGCACCGCAATCGATGGACACCAAGTCGCCTTCTGCCAGGATGGTTTCCTTATCCGGAATGCCGTGCACGATGACGTCATTAACGGAAGCACAGATGGAGCCCGGAAATCCTTCGTACCCCTTGAAGGTGGGATAGGCGCCGGCATCGCGAATGGTCTGCTCAGCCACCGCATCCAGCTCGAGAGTAGATACGCCAGACGCCGCAGCAGCGCGGACTTCCTGCAGTGCCTTGCCAACAATTTCGCCGGCGGCCTGCATGGCGTCAAGTTCTCCCGGAGTACGGGCGGGGATGCGCTTACTGCGGCGTCGAAAAGCCATGCTTACTTACCCAGTGCTTCCATCGCACGGGCATTGATTTCCTCCACGGTGCCTTCGGCCTTAATGGAGATAATGGCATCGCCGTAGTGCTCGATAAGCGGGAAGGTTTCCTCGCGGTAGACACCGAGGCGGGTGCGGATGGTCTCCTCGTTGTCGTCGGCGCGGCCACGGGCCATCATGCGCTCAACCACAACGTCCTCGGAGACCTCGAAGTTGAGAACTCCGTCGAGCTTCTCGCCCTTCTTATCCAGCAGCTCCTCCAGGATGTCTGCCTGCTCGGTGGTACGCGGGAAGCCGTCCAACAGGAAGCCATTCTTGGCATCATCTTGGTTAAGGCGGTCCTCGACCATGCGGGCGGTGACGTCGGTAGGTACTAGCTTGCCTGCATCGATGTAGGACTTTGCCTCTACACCCAGCGGGGTGCCTTCGCCGATATTGGCGCGGAACAGGTCGCCGGTGGAGATGTGCGGAACGTTCAGCTTCTCGCTGAGGATAGCTGCCTGGGTGCCCTTGCCGGCACCGGGAGGTCCTAGAAGTACAAGACGCATTACTTAAGTAGTCCTTCGTAGTTGGATTGCAGTAGCTGGGACTCGATCTGCTTGACCGTAGTCAAGGCGACGGAGACCATAATCAGGATGGCCGTACCACCAAAGGCGGACGTGCCGCTGGCGGAGGATCTGCCTACGCCGAGGTCCAAGAGGATATTCGGCAGGATGGCGATAAGTGCCAAGTACAGGGCGCCCACGCACAGCAGACGGTTCATCACATAACCAAGGTACTCCGCGGTTGGGCGGCCCGGGCGAATACCCGGGATGAAGCCGCCGTACTTCTTCATATTATCCGCCTGCTCTGCCGGATCGTACTGGACCGAGACATAGAAATAAGCGAAGAAGATGGTCAGGACGAAGTACAGCACAATGTACTGCCAGGAGGAAGGTGCCTGCAGGTGCGCGATGACGTTGCGCTGCCACCAGTTATCGGGGGTACCGGGGGAGCCAGAGTTCACAATCTGGGTAATGAGAACCGGCATGTAGATAAGGGAGGAAGCGAAGATGACCGGGATAACTCCGGCCTGGTTGACCTTTAGCGGCAGGTAGGTAGAGGAACCACCGTACTGGCGGCGGCCGACCATGCGCTTAGCGTACTGGACCGGAATGCGGCGCTGGCCCTGTTCGATGAAGGTAATGCCAACAACCAGGATGACCAAGCCGGCTACCACCATGGCGAAGACGAGTCCACCATTGTTCTGCAGGATGCTTACACCATCGGTTGGCAGGCGGGTTGCAATGCCAGCAAAGATGAGCAGGGACATACCGTTACCGATACCCTTTTCGGTGATAAGCTCGCCCATCCACATCACCAGTACGGCACCGGAGGTCATGGTGATCACCAGGACGATGAGGGTGAAGAAGTTACGGTCATCAGCCAAGACCGGTACGCCCTGGCCCAGCAGCTGCTCGCGGTCTGCCAGCGCGACGATGCCGGAGGATTGCAGCAGCGCCAACGCGAGGGTCAGGTAGCGGGTGTACTGGGTCATCTTGGCCTGACCGGACTGGCCTTCCTTCTTCAATTCCTCAAAGCGAGGAATGACCACGGTCAGCAGCTGCACAATAATCGACGCCGTAATGTACGGCATGATGCCGATAGCGAAGATCGACAGCTGTAGCAGCGCACCACCCGAGAAGAGGTTGATCACGGAGTAAAGGTCTCCGGACTGCTCGGTCAACTGGCGCAAGCGGCCAGCAATAGACGCATAGTCAACACCCGGAGACGGGATCTGTGCACCGACGCGGTACGCGATGATCATCACGATGGTGAAGATGATCTTCTTACGTAGGTCGGCATCCTTGAAAGCCTGGACAATGGCGGACACTACAAAATCCTCCTGGCCTACCGCTGCCGAACGCGAAATCTAGGGAGGGTTTCGCGTTCACACACGGAGGTGGAAACTCATCTACCCCTAGGAAACCACACCCCCTGAGCCAGAAAGCTTAGGGGAAATTCAGGTTTCCTTCAGGGACGGTTGAACACTTATGACCCCATTACCCTACCAGCCTTACCCCACATAGCCACATTAAGCCCCAATAGTGTGACCATGATTGCTTCTTCGTTCGCACCTTTTGTATGCGGGGTTTACCATGGGGGCATTGCCAGCGCGCAATTCCCTTTTTAGTCTCCGACCTCGCGGGTCCCTGCGCCACGAGGCCGTTATTGGTGTGAACCTAATATTTCGAAAGAAGTACTTATGAGCAAGAAATTCGCGTCGATGACCGTTGCTGAGATCATCGACGTTTTTGTCCCTAGCCCCAACCCCTTCCGCTGGGAGGCCTTCGACGGGTCCGCAACCGGACCGGAAGACTCCCAGTACAAGGTGACTATTAATAGCCTTGAGGGCCTCTCTTTTATTGCCACCCATCCCGGCGATGTGGGTTTTGCGCGTGCATATGTCACGGACGGCATCACGGTGCATGGCGATCACCCGGCCCACCCCTATGGCATTTTTGACGCGCTGCATGCCATGTATGACAAATTCCAAAAGCCGGACGCGAAGACACTGGCACGCGTGGTGCGCTCGCTGGCGTCCATGGGCGCCTTCCAGATCCAGCCGGTCCCCGAGGTGGAGCGCGCTTCATGGCTGCGCCGCAAGCTACACGACGGCCTATCCAAGCACTCGAAACAGCGCGATGCCGATGTCATTTCTGATCACTACGACGTAGGCAATGATTTCTACGAGCTCTTCTTGGGCGATTCAATGACCTATACCTGCGCCTACTACCCCTCCCCGGACGCCACGCTAGAGGAAGCGCAGGAAAATAAGTACCGCCTCATCTTTGACAAACTCCGCCTCAAAGAGGGCGACCGCCACTTGGATGTGGGCTGCGGCTGGGGCGGTATGGTGCGCTACGCGGCGCGCCGCGGCGTGAAGTCCATCGGCGTCACCTTGTCCAAGGAACAGGCCGAGTGGGGCCAGCGCAAGATTGAGGAGGAAGGCCTCCAAGACTTGGCGGAAGTCCGCTTCATGGACTACCGCGATATCACCGAAGAGGGCTTCGATGCTATCTCCGCCATCGGCATTATCGAGCACATTGGTGTGAAGAACTACAACGACTTCTTCAAGTTCCTCCACGGCAAATTGAAGGTCGGCGGCTTGATGCTCAACCACAACATCACCTACCCGGATAACCACAAGACTCCCAAGGGCGGCTTCATTGACCGCTATATCTTCCCGGACGGCGAGCTCACCGGTTCCGGCAACGTCACCAAGGCGATGCAAGACAATGGCTTCGAGGTCATCCACACCGAGTCTCTGCGCTTTGATTACATGCGCACGCTGCATGATTGGTGCGAGAACCTGAAGGAAAATTGGGATGAGGCCTGCGCCACCGTGGGCCTGCCAACCGCCCGCCTGTACGGCATTTATATGGCCGGATCCGAATGGGGCTTTGAGCGAAATATCATCAACCTTTATCACTTCCTCGGCGTAAAGCTGGGCGAGGCCGGCTCCCGCGCCGGTGTGCCTGAGCGCCGCTGGTGGGAAGATAGCCGCTTTTAAGGAGGGGTGCTATGACTCTCATTGATAATCTGCGCCAACGCCTCGCCGCTGCCCAGCCGCGGCCGGTGGATGCCATGCCCATTGAGCCGGTGGGATGGACGGCGCACCAAGAGGGCGTCGACAAGCTGCTGGCGAGCTTCCGTGCTGTCCCGGCCGGAAAGCGCGTGCGCCTGGCTAAGAAGACCTCTAACCTTTTCCGCGGCCGCAGCGAGGCGCAGGAAGGCCTCGATGTATCCGGCCTTAGCGGCGTCATTGAGGTCGACCCGATAGCCCGCACGGCCGATGTGCAGGGCATGTGCACCTATGAGGACCTCGTGGATGCCACCCTGGCCCATGGCCTCATGCCCTTCGTCGTACCGCAGCTTAAGACCATTACTTTGGGCGGTGCGGTTACTGGCATGGGCGTGGAATCCACCAGCTTCCGTAACGGTCTCCCACACGAGTCCGTGCTGGAGATGGACGTGCTTACGGGCACCGGCGAGATCCTTACCTGCTCCCGCGAGGAGAATGTGGATCTCTTCCGCCTCTTCCCCAACTCCTATGGCTCGCTGGGCTACGCGGTGCGCCTAAAGATTGAGCTGGAACCCGTGCCCGCCTATGTAGAGCTGCGCGAGGAGCGTTTCCACACCGTGGAGGAAGCGAGCCGCGTGCTTGCCGACGCCGCCTCTTCCCACACCCACCGCGGCGAGCCCGTCCATGGCCTCGACGGCGTGGTCTTCTCCGAGGACGAGGCCTACCTCGTCTTCGCCCGCTTTACCGATGAGGAGGGACCAACCTCCGATTACACGCGGGACAAGATTTACTACCGCAGCCTCCAGCACGCCTCTGGCATCCGCCGCGACCGCCTGACCATCCGCGACTATATCTGGCGCTGGGATACCGACTGGTTCTGGTGCTCGCGCGCCTTTGGTGCGCAGAACCCGAAGGTGCGCAAGGTGTGGCCGCGCGAATTGCGCCGCAGCTCCTTCTATTGGAAGCTAGTCCGCCTCGACCGCAAGTACGAGCTGGAATATAACTTCATCAAAAAGCCCCACGGCAAGCCACGTGCTGAACGCGTGGTCCAAGATATCGAGGTCACTCCAGAAAACCTGCCGGAATTCCTCCATTGGTTCTTTAATGCTTCCGATATCCAGCCGGTGTGGCTCTGTCCAATCCGACTTCGCGATGGCGTGAACGAGCTAGTAGGCACCGGCGACATCGCCTCTAACTCGAGCGACCCCTGGCCGCTCTACCCGCTTCGCCCCGGGCAGACCTGGGTCAACGTTGGCTTTTGGTCCGGCGTAGAAGGCGACCACGTCGACCCTTCTGCCCCGAATAATGGTGCTTTCAACCGCGTCATTGAATCCAAGGTGAACGAGCTTGGCGGACACAAGTCCCTCTACTCCGAGGCCTTTTATTCCCGGGAAAAGTTCGAAGAGCTCTACGGCGGCAGCCTTCCCGCCGCCATTAAGGCAGTCACCGATCCGGATGACCGCTTCCCCGGCCTATACGAAAAGACCGTAGACGAGGCCTAGCCCCCTCCCCGGCCCCTAGACCGGTATGGAAAACATATAAGGGTGGCACGCTCCCCCACGAACGTCCCACCCTTTTCTTATGCCCTAAATCTGGACGTTAGCGCTTTAGTATGCAGCGGTGATGTTGTCGTATCCGTTGATCTTCAGCGCGTCCATGACCCGCTGCACGGCCGCCTCATCCTTGTCCGGGTTGTAGGTCTCCGGGAAGGTCAGGTGGGCGGAGTGCTCATCCTTGAACTCAATGTTCATGAACTCGTGGCCGACCTCCTGGGTAGCTAGGGCCAGCTCGCGCTGCACGGCCAGCTTGCCGGTTTGCAGGTTGCCGCCATTGAAGCCAGGATCAACCTCATCGGCACCTTCCCCCTCACCGTTGATGACATCTTCCTTGTCACCGGTGATACGGCCCTTTTCAGCGTGCGCACCCGGCTGCTGGTCCTGAGCGGGCTGCTCACCAGCCTCGTCTGGTGCGGTCTGGGCGGTTTCCGCAGGATCCGGCTGGGACAGCTGGTCCTGTGCATCGACTGGGCCGGTAGAACCGGCAAACGGCATGACAGCGGCAATTGCGGTAGCGAGCAGGGAAGAAATAGACGACATAAGAGTCTCCTTAACGTTAGATGATTTTCAACTAAGGACGACTGTAATACTCATGAATATAAATCGCTATACTCGCTGCCTTATTTATTAATAAAGGTTTCCTGTCAACTATTTTCAGCACCAACGACGCTCATAGCCCGGGCGCCGCGTTATATAACGGCACTGGGGTGCCTACAAAACGGAAACATCCCCCTGCCCCGCGTGTGCGGAGAGGGGGATGAAATCTACCTAGAGGAGATTACTTGGTGTTGGCGGAACCGCCAGCAGCCTCGATCTTCTCAACAGCAGACTTGGAGAACTTGTCAGCGGTGACGTTCAACTTAACGTTGATGTCGCCGTTGCCCAGAACCTTGACCGGCTTATTAGCGCGGACCAGGCCAGCAGCTGCGATGTCAGCGACGGTGATGTCGCCGCCATCTGCGAACTTCTCAGCCAGGTCAGCAACGTTAACTACCTGGTACTCAACATGGTTCGGGTTCTTGAAGCCCTTCAACTTGGGCAGACGCATGTGGATCGGCATCTGGCCACCCTCGAAAGCAGCGGAAACCTGCTTACGAGCACCGGTACCCTTGGTACCGCGACCAGCGGTCTTACCCTTGGATGCCTCACCGCGACCGACGCGGGTCTTAGGCTTATTTGCTCCTGCGGTTGGGCGCAGGTCGTGCAGCTTGATGATATCAGCCATGGTTTACTCCCCTGCCACTTCTTCGACGGTGACCAGGTGGCGAACCTTGTGAACCATACCGCGAACGATCGGGGTGTCCTGCTTAACTACGGACTGACCGATGCGCTTGAGACCAAGAGCCTCAATGTTCTTGCGGTGATTCGGCTTGGTGCCCACCAGGCCCTTTACCTGTGTAATCTTCAGAGCCATTGCTTATGCCTCCTGACCTGCGCGCTTGCGCAGCATACGGGCCGGGGTGACCTCTTCGATGGACTTGCCACGACGTGCGGCAACCTCTTCAGGGCGGACCAGCTGCTTGAGGCCGTCCACGGTAGCGCGGACGACGTTGAGTGCATTGTCGGAGCCCAGGGACTTCGACAGGATGTCCTGCACGCCAGCGCATTCGAGCACTGGACGAGCAGCACCACCAGCGATAACACCGGTACCAGGTGCGGCAGGCTTCATCATGACGATGCCAGCTGCGTCGCGACCCTCAACCGGGTGGGTGATGGTGCCGGCAATCATCGGAACGCGGAAGAAGTTCTTGCGAGCCTCTTCAGCACCCTTCTGGATTGCGGCCGGGACTTCCTTGGCCTTGCCGTAACCAACGCCGACCTGACCCTGGCCGTCACCTACGACGACGAGGGCGGTGAAGGACATATTGCGGCCACCCTTAACGGTCTTGGAGACGCGGTTGATGGTCACAACGCGCTCGATGTACTTATCGCGCTCGTTGTCCTGGTGGTTACGACGATCGTTGCGGCGGCCGTTGCCACCGCGGTTGTTCTTGTTGTTCTCGGCGGAGCGTCCGCCGTCACGCTGTTCACGGTCCGACATTAGGCGTTCCTTCCGTTGATGTTTCCGTTGACGATGATCATTAGAACTTCAGACCACCTTCACGTGCGGCGTCAGCCAGCGCAGCGACGCGGCCGTGGTACTTGTAGCCTGCGCGGTCAAATACGACGTGCTCGATGCCAGCGGCCTTAGCGCGCTCGGCAACCAACTCGCCTACCTTGGCAGCCTTGGCCTTCTTATCGCCCTCGAGTGCACGAACGTCCGCCTCCATGGAGGATGCGGAGACCAGGGTGTGGCCTGCCAGGTCATCGATGACCTGCACGTGCATGTGACGGGAGGAGCGGTGAAGAACCAGACGCGGCGCCTCAGGGGTGCCACGCAGAGTCTTACGGATACGGAAGTGACGGCGTGCGCGTGCTTCGCGACGACGAGAGGAAATGTCCTTGCCGACTGGAGTGCGCTTGGTGTTTTCAGTGTTTGCCATTGCTTACTTACCCGTCTTTCCGACCTTGCGACGGATCTGCTCGCCCTCGTAGCGAATACCCTTGCCCTTGTAAGGATCGTCCTTACGCAGACGACGGATATTAGCGGCGATCTGTCCGACTAGTTGCTTGTCAATACCGGTAATGGACAGCTTGGTTGCGCCGTCCACTGCGAAGGTAATTCCCTCCGGAGCCTCGATGAGGATCGGGTGGGAGTAGCCCAGGCTGAATTCCAGGTCCTTACCCTTCTGCTGAACACGGTAGCCAACACCGAAGATTTCCATCTTGATGGTGTAGCCCTCGGTCACGCCAACTACGGCGTTGTTCAGCAGGGAGCGGGACAGACCGTGCAGGGCACGGTGCTTGCGGTGGTCATCAGGGCGGGAGACGGACAGGACGCCGTCTTCCAGGTTGATGGCGATAGGCTCTGGAATGTTAACGCTCTGGGTGCCCTTAGGGCCCTTCACCTCAACGTCTTGGCCGTTGATCTTGATTTCGACGCCGTTCGGTACGGCGATTGGTGCTAGACCGACTCGAGACATGTGTCAAACCTCCCTTTACCAGACGTAGGCGAGAACTTCTCCGCCTACGCCCTTCTCCTCAGCCTGACGGTCAGTCAGCACGCCGTGGGACGTGGAAATGATAGCCACGCCCAGGCCGCCCAAGACCTGTGGCAGTTCGGTGGACTTTGCGTACACACGCAGACCCGGCTTAGACACGCGACGCAGGCCAGACAGGGAGCGCTCGCGGTTGTTGTACTTCAGCTCGAGGGACAGGGTGTGGCCCTCGACGGTGTAGTCAGCGATGTAGCCTTCCTGCTTCAAGATGTCGGCAATGTTTGCCTTCAGCTTGGAGGTAGGCATCGACACGGTGTCATGGTGCGCATTACTTGCGTTGCGCACGCGCGACAGCATGTCGGCAATAGGATCAGTCATAGTCATATGAGTGACCGTGTACCTTTCTCGTTGCGGTTCCCGTGCTCACCAAAGCGTTCTCCGTGTGATTTCGGGCTACTCACGCTCCCTACGGTCAATACCGTAAGGCGCTCGCCACCCTTTGATTCAGACAACGGTCCGCTATCTACGGCGAGGGGCCTACAACAAAGTTGATGTTCAGTTCTTGCATCGGCTCGGCGCTTTCTGCAGCTCAGCGCGCCAAAATTCGCAATGATTGAGGCACGCCGAAACCTCGGCGCAAGCACGAGGTACCATACTACGCCATAACCTGCGGTTTTCCAAATAGTCTGGCACCTTCATTAGAGTCGAGACCAGCACGAACGTAAATAAGGAGATGGTGATGAGCCAAACACACGAGGATCCCATCCAATCCGCACACGAGTGGCTCAAAGAAGCCGCCCGTCACCTCGGCCTTGATCCGCAGGAGGCAACCGCACTCACCCGCGAGATCCTGGACCTCACCAAGGACGTCGCGCATAATCGCTCCCGCCCCGCGGCCCCACTTACTGCCTTCCTCGTGGGCCTAGCCTCCAGCGACGTAGAGGAAGCCCGCGGCAATATCACTGCCCTGAAGCAGGTGTTGCAGTAATGGCCGGCCGCAAGAACTCCACCTTTGCCGTCACCAAGGTCCGCCTGGGAGGTGGCCTGCAGGTCGATACCCGCGCAGATACGGTCGCCGGCGAGGAGCCCTTGGAAATCCGCGTAGGCGGTCAGACCATTACCACCACCATGCGCACTCCCGGCCATGACGTGGAGTTGGCGCACGGTTTCTTACATTCGGAGGGCCACATTGCCTCGCTTGGCGACGTCGCCGAGGCCCGCTACTGCGCCGGCGCCACCGTCGATGGCATGAATACCTACAATTTGCTCGACGTCGAATTAACAAAAAAGAATGTGCTCGACCTCAGCGATCTGCGCTTGACCACCACCACTTCCGCCTGCGGCGTATGTGGCACCTCTTCTATCGAGGCCTTGACCAAACAGACCCGCTACCGGATTCCCCGGGTGCCGGTGGAACCCCATGTCGTCGCCAAGCTGCCAGACAAGCTCCGGGCTGAACAGAAGCAATTTAAAAAGACCGGCGGCATCCATGCCGCCGGCGCCTTCACCCTAGACGGTGAACCGGTAGTCATCCGCGAGGATATCGGCCGGCACAATGCCGCCGATAAGGTCATCGGCCACCTCCTTTTAGAAGACCGACTTCCCGCGGACGATCTCATTTTGGTCATGAGCTCGCGCGCCAGCTTCGAACTCGTTCAAAAGGCCGCAATGGCCGGATTCGGCATGCTCGTTGCTGTCAGCGCCGCCTCCTCCCTAGCGGTAGAGACTGCCCGCGAAACTGGCATGGCACTCGTCGGTTTCGCCCGCGGTGACCGCTTTAATCTGTATTCCGGTGAACTCGCTTAGTCGCGGTAGGCCTCCGGGCCGCGATTGAGCCACGCGTAGACGCCGCCAACCAAAAGGCCGCCGCCAATAAAGTTGCCGATCCAGACCAGGATCCAATTGAGAGCCACGTTGCCGGCCGTCAACGCTGTCGGCACCGGGTCGGAGGCGAATAGCGTGATGCTAAACAGGCAGAAGTTCGCGATAACGTGCTCCAGGCCTAACGCCACGAAAGCGCCAATGATCGGAATGATGACAAAGAACTTCGAAGCCGCATCCTTGGCAAAGATGGCACCGACGATGCCCATGTTGACCACGAAGTTCGCGGCGATGGCCTCTACCAACATGCCCTGCGGGGACTTGGTGAGCTTGCCTTCAGAAACCGTCACCAAAAGGTGCGAGGGATCAAGGTCTGCAAATTTAGCGGACATCGCCATGATAGCGGCAAAGATGATCGCGCCTACCAGGTTGAAAATGGTGGTGATGAGCAGCAGGTACAGGGCCTTGCCCCACGCCACGTGCTTATTGCTAGCGGCATAGACCATGTACATCATGTTGCCGGTAGCCAGATCGGCGCCCAAGAGCAGAATGGCGAACAGGCCTACGCCGAAAAATAGGGCAAAAGCCACGGAGCCCATTCCCGGCGCAACGCCGTTGACGGCTTGGCCTACCACGCCGGCGAAGGCGGTACCGATGCACAGGTATACGCCGGCCAAGGTCGCGCGAACTGCAAAGCGAGCGAAGGATTCACATCTAATAAGGTGACCTTCTTGACGGCCGCCGCCTTGGCGGCATCATTGAGAGACATTTCTACCTCATTAATCAAAGAGTATTAAACCCTTCTAATCCTATCCTGACCACCTGATTCCGCGTCAATTCCGGGTATGCATAACACTACGTTGTAAGCTAGAACTTTCCTATTACCCGTATTTTCTCTTCGGAGGTCGCATGGATTCCCACTACCGGCCGCGGAGGGAACCGAATCGGCTTCCCGCTAACGGGCGCCGCAGCGTTCCATCGCGATCCGACCGCACAAATGCTGATCGCCAATGGCGCCAGACCGAAACGCGCACCCGCCAACAACAGCGCCGCCGCCCACCGCGGCGCATTGAGGACACCTCACTTCCCCGACACCGCCGCAAACCCACGCTGTGGGAGCGGATCAAAAAGATATGGAAGTCCTCCGGCATCCTTCGCGTGGTTATCGGCATCGTTGCCACGGTGTTACTCGCCAGCACGATTAACCGGGTGGTCAACCCACCAGAGGGTCTAGAGACCAATGAAGTCACTGCAGAAGAGGCACCTGCCATCGATCCTTCACCTGCAGTCGAGCTCTTCATCCCAGCTATTGAGGTTCATGCCGATTTTCAAGACGGCTCCTGCCGCGTAGTCAACGGCGCCATCAATCCGGACTCCATGAATAAGGCCTGCACCTATACTGCCGAAGACCGCCCTTATTCTCTGCCGGGCACGACGTCCCAGGACATCGTGGTCATTGCCGGCCATACCGGTGCGGGCGTGCCAGGCGTTTTCAATAACCTCTACGATGGTTCCGCGAATGAGCACAAGGTTCATCTGGGGGATAAACTCTACGTGCGCACACAGAACTCCGGCCAGAACTGGCTCATCTATACGGCTACCGACTTACACGATCCAGATAAACAGGGGCTTTCTGACGACGCCTCTATTTGGGGCGAAGGCCCCATGCCCGGCCGCCTTCTCACCATCAGTTGCATTCAACCTGCCAACCCTTTGGAGCCGGCAGTGCGTAACGCAGTCGTCGGCTGGCAGTATGAGGGCACCACGCACACAGAGACCGAAAGCGCCTAAGCCACACCCGCACAAGCCGGCGCCTGCACACCTTTGAAGTCAAGCTGCTCGGTAAAACTAGAAAATCCCAACGCCCCTTGCGGGGAGTTGGGATTTCTTAGCGCTCTATTTACTTGAACGGGAAGCCGAGCTCGCGCAGGAGCTTGCGGCCCTCGTCGTCGTTAGTAGCGGTGGTAACGACGGTGATGTCCATACCACGAGGGCGGTCGATCTTGTCGATGTCAATCTCGTAGAACATGGACTGCTCGGACAGGCCGAAGGTGTAGTTGCCGTGGCCGTCGAACTGCTGATCAGACAGACCGCGGAAGTCACGAATACGTGGCAGCGCGATGGTCAGCAGGCGGTCCAGGAACTCCCACATGCGGTCGCCGCGCAGGGTAACGCGTGCACCGATGGGCATGCCCTCGCGGAGCTTGAAGTTCGCGATGGACTTCTTAGCGCGACGCAGCTGCGGCTTCTGACCGGTAATAGCGGTCAGGTCCTCGAGTGCGCCGTTGATGACCTTGGAGTCACGTGCGGCTTCGCCAACACCCATGTTGACAACAACCTTGGTGACGCCAGGGATCTGCATGACGTTGTCGTAGTTGAACTCGTCATTCAGGGTCTTGCGGATTTCCTCGCGGTAGCGAGTCTTCAGACGCGGGGTGTAGTTCTCGCTCATTTTTAGATGTCCTTCCCGTTGCTACGCGCGATACGGACCTTCTTGCCGTTCTCGTCGAAACGGTAGCCCACGCGGGTCGGGTTGCCTTCGGAGTCAACGATCGCAACGTTAGACACGTGGATCGGAGCTTCCTGGGTAACGATTCCGCCGGACTCGGCGCCACGCTCGGCAGCAGAGTTTGCGACGTGCTTCTTGATGCGGTTAACGCCCTCTACGAGGACCTTTTCACGCTTTGGGTATGCCTCGATGACCTTGCCCTTCGCGCCCTTATCTGGGCCCGAAATGACGATCACCATATCTCCCTTATGGATCTTCATAAGACTAGATCACCTCCGGTGCGAGAGAAACGATCTTCATGAAACGCTTGTCACGAAGTTCGCGAGCAACCGGTCCGAAGATACGGGTACCACGAGGCTCGCTATCGCCCTTGAGAACAACTGCAGCGTTCTCGTCAAAGCGAATGTAGGAGCCGTCTGGACGACGGGTTTCCTTCTTCGCACGGACGATAACTGCCTTTACAATGTCGCCTTCCTTGACGTTGCCACCTGGGACAGCGTCCTTGACAGTCGCGACGATGACGTCGCCGATGCCAGCGGAGCGTCGGACAGAGCCGCCGAGAACGCGGATGCACAGCAGTTCACGTGCACCAGAGTTGTCGGCGACGCGCAGACGCGATTCTTGCTGAATCACTATGGGTCTCCTGACCTGGATTGATGTGCGGTAAGATTTCCGTCCTTGCCGCACGCGGTCTACAAACTTGCGATGCTCAAGCTTTTACAACGGACTGTGCCGAAGGGTCTCGGACCGGCGGTTCGGAAACGCACCGCTACGGGCCGACCAGCTTTTGCAACCTACACATTCAACCACACGCGCGCACCATTACCAAAACACTGTCTTTTGCTTGCCGACACCCCCTCTAACGCCTAAATATTCCCTGCATTACCCCCGGATACCCCCATAAAGCCTTGTTTCGAATAGGTCAATTCTCCTCGCCCGTCGTATTTAATCGCTCTATCTGGGACTTTAGTTCGCACGTTCAAGCCTTGCGGTGCAAATATCCAGGCACGCATGTTCTAAATTTTCACAACTCTCACACATGCAACACATGAAAAGTCCAGTTAATTTAAGTTTTTGGGGTGACAATTGGGAACGGTGTGACTATTGTGGTTTGCGTCAAGAAAGACATCTGCTTTTTGGCGCGTACCTATATTTCCCGAAGGAGAAACACATGAAGCGTTTGCCACAGACCCTGACCGCTGCTGTTCTGACCGGCGCGCTCGCCTTTGGCGGCGCAGCTGTTGCTCAGGCTCAGATGCCACTACCAGCTTCCATCGAAACCGATGGCATTACCTACGACAAGCAGCCCGACGGCAGCTACGCACCACGCGACCGCTTTGAGAACCCAGCCGGCGAGGACACCGCGCCTACCCTCACTGAAGATCAGGCTCGCGCTATCTGGGAGCGTCAGCAGTCCGAGGATAGTGAAGACACTGATTCTGAGACCCCTGGAACCGAGACCGATACTGAAGGCGCAGCCGACGCCGAGGGTACTGACTCCGAGGGCACTGACTCCGAGGGCTCCGAAGAAGAGGGCATCCCTGCCCCAGCCACCAAGAAGGACGCAGAGGGCAACGAGTGGTACCAGAGCCTGAAGGATCCGGCTATCTACGTTAACGACCCAGCTCTGGTAAACGAAGAGATCACCGACGAGATGCGTGACGCTTACGCAAAGGCGTTCCCGTCTGAGGATCCGAAGCCAGGCTTCGACAAGAAGAAGCTGGCTTGGTTGGCACTGCCAGCTGCATTGATCATCGGTGGCATCACCTGGTACCTGTCCCAGGATGGCAAGACCTACGTCAAGGACGAAGCACGCAAGAATCAGCAGCCGACCGCTGAGGAGAAGGCTGCTTCCGAGCAGATGCTGAACGCTAACAAGGACGAAGTTATCGCCCAGGGCGGTCAGCTCGCTGAGGGCGACAATGCTCAGGCTGACGCCCCTTCCGCTCCATCTGCCCCAGCTGCTGGCGAGTCCGCAGACTCCGCACGTGGTATGTCCGCTGAGACGGGCTCCAACTCCGTTGCGCAGGCTCTGGCTGCACTGGCTGTAGCTGCGATGGTTGCTGCTGGCGCATTCGCCGCACGCCGCAAGTTCTTCGCTTAAGCAAGAGCCTTCCTACCAATTAGGAAACTGAATTGAGACTGGCTGTGCCGGTCGGACTTTGGTCCGGCCGGCACAGCTTTTTGTATGCCTGACTAAAACTGCGGTCACGCAGAGTCAAGGGCCCATCCGAGTTAAGGCCGATCTGATCAGGCTTAATTGAGGTAGAAAAGGCCGATCTGAGGAGTAGTTTTCCTCAGATCGGCCTGATCACTATGGACCTAATGTGATGGACCCGAATGCCCACCGTTGGCTTTTAAAGGATGCGGCGCATTAAGACGCGGAGTCGGAAGCCGGCGAGGCTGTCTGTACCGGTACTACGGCGGGCTTGGGGTCCACGGTGAAGATATCGGTGCCGGAGCCAATGAGCTCGCCGGGGCGGAAGGCCTCGGTAGGAATAACGGGGCCGGTCTTCTTGGAGTTGGAGACCACCACCGGGGTGGTTACCGGAAGGCCGGCGGCCTTGATGGCGTCGATATCGAATTCGGCAAGAACATCGCCCCGCTTGACCTCATCGCCCTTGTTTACGTGGGAGGTGAAGTGCTCGCCTTTGAGGTTTACCGTATCGAAACCGATATGCATGAGGATATCGATATTGCCCACTGCCGGGTCCTTGGTGCGGATGGCGTAGGCGTGGTGGGAGGGGAAGGTGACGGTGACTTTGCCGTCGGCAGGCGCAACCAGTTTCCCCACGGTGGGCTCAATCGCCACGCCTTGGCCCAACTTGCCACCGGCAAACATGGGGTCACTGACCTGAGAAAGAGGAACGGCGGTGCCCTCCAGTGGGGAGAAGATGGTGAAGGCATCGTCGGCAGCTACCGCAGCGGGGGTGGCAGCGGCGGCTTGGGCTTCGGCTGCCGGAGGGTTGACCTCATCCGGGTCGATGGAGCCATTCTTGCGGATGAGCACGCGGCCGTAGAGGTACGCGCTCACAAAGGCGACCACGAAGGAAATAACGCCGCACAACAGGAAGGTAGGGACAAAGCGGGGGACAGAGACGAAGCCGATGAAGCCGGCGGCACCGAGAGCATCGGCAAGCACGCCAAAGATGGCGATGAAGGCAGAAGAAACGGCGGAAGCGGCCATGCCGATATAGAACGGCCAGCGCAGGCGTAGGTTAACGCCGAAGATTGCGGGCTCAGTAATACCAAAGAGTGCGGAGACACCCGAAGCGCCGGCCAAACCCTTGAGCTTTTCGGAGCGAGCCAGGAAGTACACGGCGAGTGCGACGCCGCCTTGGGCAATATTGGCCATAGAGGCAATCGGGAAGATAAAGGAGCCACCCTCGTTCCACAGCATCGTCTCAATCGGCGGGAAGGATTGGTGCAGGCCGGTAATCACGATCGGCGAGTAAACGAGGCCGAAGAGGAAGCCGGCGACTGGACCGGCAAAGTCATAGAGGTTGGCCAAGCCCATGCCGAGCCATTCACCGGCCGTGCGCAGGATGGGGCCTAGGCCCATAAAGGTAAGGAAGCCGGTAATGAGCAGCGTGAGCAGCGGGGTGAGCATGAAATCAACCGTGCCCTTTAGGTGCTTGTGCAGGAATTTCTCCAGGGTGGCGAGGATCCACGAAATCACCAAAATGGGCAGGATGGAGCCCTGGTAGCCAGCCTGCGCGACGTCGAATCCGAAGATATTCCAGTAGGACATTTCGCCGTTGTCGATGGCCTCGGCAACGTTGTAGCCGCTGACCAAATCGGGCATGACCATCGCCATGGCCATGCCGGCGCCGAGGAATTCATTGCCGCCAAAGCGCTTCGTCGCGGTAAAGCCGACGAGGATGGGCAGGAAGGCAAAGGGCGCAGAAGCAAGCAGATTAACCAGACCGGCGAAGCCTTCCCAGACGGGGAACATCTCGATGACGGATTGGTCGCCGAATAGCCCTTCGGCCGTCAAGACGTTGTTGAGTGCCATGAGCAGACCGCCACCAAGCAAGATGGGGATGAGCGGCACGAAGATATCCGCCAGCACCTTGACCGCACGGCTAAACCAATTGCCGGATTCGGCAGCGATGTCTTTCAGACGGTCAGTGGATACGGCCACGTCCTTGGAAATGAGGCTGGTCATTTCCCGGAAGACGATATTGACGTCGCCGGGGCCGACGATGACCTGGAACATGCCGCCGGCCTCAAAGGTGCCCTTGAGGTCGGGGTCATTATCCAGCGCGGCGGTATCCACCTTGTCCGAGTCTTGCAGCACCATGCGCAGGCGCGTAGCGCAGTGCGCGAGTGCGATGATGTTGTCTTCGCCGCCCAGTGCCTTTAGCGTGCGGGCGGCTACTTCCTTGTGGTCCATAGAAGAGCCCTTCAGTGTAACGGATCACATCCGGGTACCGGACGTGACTGCTTATTTCCATTACAGCTGGGATTCAGGCCTAAGTCCACACATTCGGGCGGAGTGTTGGCAACTTCACCGGTTCCGGGTACACCTACCCGCGCGGCTCCCACCCCTGCCAGGGGGACTCGCCAAACACGGCGAAGGACGCGGCGATGCGACCGCCACCGGCATAGACCTCAACGGCGCAGCCATCAGCGATTAAGCGCATCTCGCCATCCGGGCAGTCGATGGGATCGCCGCCGTTAAAGGCGATGGTGCCGTCCTGTTGGGTGACGCGGAAGGCTTCGTCCCCGGCGGCGTCGATAAGAGCAAAGGAGCCTTCGCCCTTGATATCGATGGTGGAGCCAAAGCCTTCGCGCCCGTGGGTCTCCGGCAAGGCGGACCACAGCGGCTCCTGGTGCAAGTAGTTATCCTCCAGCCAGATGCGGCGCGGCAATGTCAAGGTATGGACCCAGCCTTCCGATGGGGTGTCATCCTGGGCGGGCATGCCCATCCACCCCAGGAGGATGCCGTCCTCGGTGGCCTGGGGTGCATAGAACTGGGTGCCATGATCCAGGAGGGTAAAACCGCGCTCGATATGGAAATCCAGGCCATCGAGCGTGCCCACGATATAGCCGCAGCGGTCAGTTTCTGCCTGGGGGCAGAAGATGAGGACCTGCTTATCGCCCAAGGTGAGGAGGTTGGGGCACTCCCACATGTAGCCCCCAGGCAGTTGCGAAGGATCGTCGAAGGAAATCTCGCCCTGGAATTCCCATTGGGCCAGGTCCTGCGATCGGTACAGGACAATGGTGCCGCGCTCGTCTTCGGTCTGGGCACCGATGACCATCCGCCAGCCATCGCCATCGCGGGTGATCTGTGGATCCCGGAAGTGCCCGGTATAGCCCTCCGGGGAGTCCGGAATCAGGGGATTATTCTCGTCGCGAAGGTAGATGCCGCCCTCCGGGCCCGAAGGGTCTATGGCACGCACGCGGTTCTGGGACGGAATGCGACGGCCATCATCTTTCAAATTGCCCGTATAAAACAGCCAGACGTCGGTGCCATCAACCACCGCCCCACCCGAGTAGCAGCCATCCTTGTCATAGGGCAGGTCCGGGTACAAGGCATCGGGGTGGTGCTGCCACGGCGTAGGCGCCGATACGCTCACCGTCGCATGCCCCCAGCCCGTACGCTTGGGCTTGCGGGGAAACGCCGGGTCGTGCTGGTAGAACACGTGCAGGGTATCGCCATCCACAAAGACGCCATTGGGATCATTGAGGCGGCCTTGCGGCGGGGCGAGGTGAAAATTGGGACGGTAGTTCATATCCCCGATACTATGGAAACATGACTATTCATGTGTGCGGTGAAGGCCTCGTGGACCTCGTTCCAGTGGCCCCTGGCAGCTTGAACGACCACACGCCGGCGCTGGGCGGCGGGCCATTTAACGTGGCCATCGCGGCGGCGCGACTGGGCGCCGCTGTGGAATTCCAGTCCCGCATCTCCACCGATGGTTTTGGACAAGAACTTGTCGGCCGCCTTGAGGCCGAGGGCGTGACCACCACGCACCTACAGCGCGGCTATGAGCCCACCACACTTGCCGTGACGACCATCCACGAGGATGGCTCGGCCTCCTATAACTTCTATATCGAAGGCACGGCCGACCGCCTGGTCGAGCCACAGCTGGTCCCGGCCGATATCGCGTGCTTCGGCACGGTCTCCCTCGCCCTTGAACCTGGTGCCTCCCGCTATGCGCAACTGCTAAAGGATTTTGCCGCCCAAGGCACGTTGGTCGCCCTGGATCCGAATATCCGGCCGTTCTACGCCACCCCAGAGCACCGCGCGTTCCTGGCGAACCTACTCCCCCACGTCACCTTGCTTAAACTTTCTGACGAAGAGGTGGATTTCCTCGGCCCCGATCTCATCTCCCAGGTTCCCGTCGTAATTGTCACCCGCGGCGGGGAGGGTCTTAGCGTGCAGGCCGGTGAGACCAAGCTAAACGTGCCGGCCGCACAGGTTCCTGTGACCGATACCATCGGCGCCGGCGATACCATCATGGCCGCATTGCTGACCCAAATTGACGAGCGGGGGTTCGACTCCTCCGCGCTCGCCCAACTAGGCGCTGCAGAGTGGAAGGAACTGCTTTCCTTCGCCGCAGCCGCTGCAGGAATCACCGTCTCCCGGAAGGGCGCCAACCCACCGCGGCGCGAGGAAGTAGAGTCTTCGCTATGACCTATACCAACCGAACCCTGTGGCTGCACGCCGCGCTCTTTCTCCTCGCGTTTCTCGCCTTCATCCTGCCCGTAGTCTTTGGTACCGCCGCCCTACTCCCCGTCTGGTTGACCGGCGGGCTGAGTCTGGGGCTTGCAGCTTGCGCGCTTGTCGACGCCGCCTATAAATTCTTCGCGCCTACCTCCCCTCGTAGCCTCCGCCTGCTCTCTGGTCTTGCCGGCCTCGTTCTGCTCATCGGCTGGGGCATCTGGGTCTATATCTACGGCAATATGGCCGCCGTAGGCACAGGCTCCTATCGAATCGGCACCTTTTTGCTCGGCGCGGGAAGCGTGCTCAATCTTTTTGTAGTGGCAATTTCCTTTCTAGATGTACAACGAAAGGTCAAGTAAAGCATCTGGCACACAGCCACTATTGGCAGGTCTCCACTAATGCGCCGCTACGACGCGGCGGGGAACGATGATGGGGGCATCGCCAAGCGGATCCTCCCAGGCCTCAGCCTCGATGCCGTAGGCCTGCGCCAATACCTTCGGCAACAGCGCTTGTTTCGGCGCCCCGCGAGCGATGATATCGCCGGCTTTCATCACCACCATGGAATCAGAATAGTGGCCCGCCAGCATGAGATCGTGTAGGACTACAACCACTGTCTTTCCCGCCTGCGCCTGTGCGCGGGCCAACTCCAGCATGCGCATGGCATGAGCAGGGTCGAGAAAGGTCGTGGGTTCATCGAGAAGCAACACGGGCGTATCTTGTGCCAGTGCCAACGCCAGCCAGACGCGCTGGCGCTGCCCGCCCGATAGCGAAGCGATATCACGATCGAGGAAGTCTACAATTTCGGTAGCCTCGCAGGCCTGCGCAATGATCTCCCGGTCCGTAGCGGAAAGGCCGCGCATCCTCCCCTGATAGGGATGACGCCCGCGCGCGACCAACTCACCCACCCGCAGCCCATCAGGGGCCACGGGGTGCTGTGGCAGCAGCGCCACCTGCTGCGCGGCATCCTTCGCGGACATCGCGTGTAAGTCAACTTCCCCGACCATGACGCTGCCCTGCCGCGGGGCCAGGATTTTCGAGAGGGTTTTCAGCAGCGTGGACTTGCCGCAGCCATTGGGCCCAATGAGCGTGGTGACTTCGCCGGCGCGGGCGTGCAGATCAACGCCGGCAAGGATATCCCCGCCATCCTTATATCCCGCATGAATGCCGGTGGCGTGGAGGCTGCACCGAGGCTTCGGGGTCGTGGTCTGTTTAGGCTGATCAGGCCGATTATCCTTCATTTCTTTTCCTTCATCCACGTCTGACTGTCTAGCGCCATCTGGCACCGTGCTTATCCGTTCCCCTGCTGTGCCGCGGCACAACGTTTAGCTGCGCCCGGCCGCATTCCACACCAATATCACCAAGGCGCAGCCGCCGATGACCGAGGAAACCGCACCCACCGGTGCATTTACCGGGATAGCACCGGCGATCACAGCACACACGGTCAGCAATGCGGAACCCGCGGCTGCCGATGCCAGCGGCGATGGCGTGGGGGTGCGCGCCACCATCCGCGCCAGGTGCGGCGCTAGCAGCGCGATAAACCCAATGGGCCCCACCACCGAGACCACCACGGCGCTGATACCGGTTGCCGCAATAAGCAGGAGGGCGCGCTGGCGGGAGATATTCACGCCCAGGGTGGTTGCGGAGGAATCATCATGGGCAAGCAGCGGCAACTCCCTCGAGCACCAGATTCCTATGGCGAGAAACGGTGCTAATGCCACCAGGAGGGGGAGAATGACCTCCATGCGCACGAATCCAGTCGATCCTGCGAGCCAAGTTTGCGCCTCCGCAGCGCGCAGGATCTGGGCGCTGCGCATCAAATACGCGACGATGGCTTGAAACATCAGCGATAAGGCAATACCGACGATGACGATGCGGTTGCTCGTACCGATGCCACCCAGAACGGCGAGCAGGATGACAACGAGGAGAGCGCCGATCATCGCCAAGCATGCCCGCCACCAAAACTCCGGGATACCCTCGGCGAAACTGGGGCGCGAATGCACGGTGCCCAAGACCACCAGCACCGACGCCCCGCCGGTAACGCCTAAAATATCCGGGGAGGCCAGCGGGTTACGAGCCATGGTTTGCGTCCAAGAACCGGCCAGGCCGAGGGCGGCGCCCACGATGACGGTGGCGATGGCAACCGGCAGGCGCAAGTCCCACACCACCCTGATGTGGTTCTTGCTGCCGCCTCCGGTGAGGACGTCGATGACCTGCCGCGGACTCAATGCCATGGGACCTTGCCCCAGTAACACTAGGTACGCGCTAAGGGCGATGAGGATGAATGCCAGCGTGGAAGCGAGCACGCGCATGTGCCGGCGGCGTTGCTGCGCTTGTAAAATAGTGCTGATTGCGTTCATGCGTTATTGCCCCCATGCTCTGCCTACGCCGCGGTGAGCACCCCAAATGAGGAAAGGTGCGCCCACTATCGCGAGGACGATCGACATCTCCAGCTCCGAGTTACCCGCAATGAGGCGGCCGGTGATATCAGCGGCAAGCACGGCACAACCGCCCAAGAGCGCGGAGGGCAAAAGCAAGGTGGCAACGCTAGGGCCCACCACCCTCCGCACGATGTGGGGAATGGCAAAACCGACGAAGGCAATGGGACCCGTTGCTGCCGTTGCGCTGCCAGCCAACACCACGACGCTGAGCGCCGCGCCTACCCGCGCGGTAGTGGGGGACCCACCTAAGGCGAGGGAGGACTCCTCCCCCATGGCCAAAAGGTCGAGGGGTCTAGCCACCATCGCCGCACACGCTACGCCAATAACTAGCCCTATGCCCGCGATCGCGACATCTTCTGGGCCGCGGCCAAAGGTCGAGCCGATAGTCCACCGCCGCATGCTATCGAGGACGTCCGTGGAATATAGACCGATGATCGTCGCGCCCGATCCCAAGGCTGCGGAGACGCCGGCACCCACCAGAATGAGCGTCAGGGGATCCTCAAACCGCCGCGATACGGCTAAGACCAGCAGCGTAGTAATACCCGCGCCAACGAGCGCGAGGGCGGTCCGCATACTGATGGAGGTAGCAATGCCAATGGCCGTGCCTAAGGCAACGAAGAAGGACGCGCCCGCGGTAACACCAATAAATCCTGGATCCGCTAGCGGGTTTCTGGTCCACGATTGTGCCAGCACACCGGCCACAGCAAGAGCCGCGCCGGCGAAATAAGCCAAGAAGGTGCGCGGCAGGCGCAGGTTCCACACGATATCGCGGATATCCTGCTCCCCTGCCCCGTGCAAGGCAGCAATAACCTCCCCGGGCGGAATCGAGCGGGATCCCACCGCCAAAGACGCCACCGCCAACACCAGGCTGGCGAGGATGAAGACGACAAGGAGCATCTTATGACTCTGTGCCCGCGCCACTACCGGTGCGTGGGTGCCGGTGGTCGTAGGACTATCTGCTGCGGAATCCGACTGGATTTGTTGGCCGTCCATCGTGGTTGTTGACAATTACAGCTTCTCTTCAAATTTATCTACTGCCCAGGGGATGGTCACCGGGTTCGGCATACTCATGGCATTGCCGGTATCCGTATCCAAGTAGCGAACGCGATCATCCTTGACAATGTCGAGGCCTTGGAAGGTCTTATCCTTCTTCAAGGCATCGGAGGAGCCGTTGTAGTCCAGGACAAAGAGGTAATCAACCTGGTTAAGCTTCGCGTAGTTTTCTGGGGCAATGTCGACGAAGAAGCTGCCTCCATCGCCCTGCAATGCATCGGGGATCTCCATGCCAAGGTCCTCGATAAATTGTCCACGCCCATCCTCCTCGGTGTATAGACCAATTTTGCCGTCATAAGGCATGACGATGGCCGCAGACTTATCCTGCAATTCCGCGTGCTCGTGGCGGAATTCCTCGAAGGCCTTTTCGGTGTCATCGATAAGCTTATCGCCTTCGTCTTCCTTACCCACCGCGTCTGCGATGGTTTCTACCTGCTTTTCCCAGGGCACCTGCCAGTCTTCATAGCCATCTGGCTTGATGGTGGTAGGCGCGATGTCTTCCAGGGATTCCTTCGTATGCGCATCCACGGCCTGGTTCACCGCAATGATCTGGGTGGGGTCTGCCGCAGTGATCTGCTCAAAGGTATCCGCGGTGAATCCGGTTGCGGTGTTATAAATCACCTCAGGCTTTGCATCGCCCAAAAGATTCTCTGCCCAGGGGCCGACGCCGGAGGGGTCGCCATCGCCCTCAGCACCCCACGGTGCCACCGTCACAGGAGTAATCCCCAGGGCAAGCAGCGTGTCGGCGTCACCCAGGCCCAGGCTAGCCACGCGCTGCTCGCTGGAAGCGTCAGTAGCCTTAGCCGCTTCATCGCCTTCACCGCGGGAGCAGCCTCCTAAGGCTACGGCTCCGGCAGAAAGCACTGCTACTGCACCCAAACTACGACGGCCGAAAATCTTCACCAGGCTAACCCTTTCAAGAAGGAGGAAAATAACTTTGCTTAGCCTATACCGCAAAACGTTATTTAGGCAAGGCTTAACTTACTTTGGGTATGTTAGACGTATGAACTCTTCCCCACAATCGGCCCCGATGCGGGAACACGAACTCATCCCCGTTACTTTGACCGCCAATAAACGGATCCGTCCGCGCTTGCACCGGCTCACGTTCTACGCCGAGGCTTTCCGGACATACACCCTCTCCGGTCCCGATGAATTCTTCGGACTCGTCATGCCCCGAGCTAAACAAGAATTTACCCCCTTCCCCGTCGACGGCATAAACCTCCGCTCGGCTGTGAGCGCGATCGACGAGGAGAGGCGGCCGGACCTGCGCTGGTACACCATCCACGCGCTCCACTCGCAGGAGGCCACAGTCGATGTCGACGTGGTGACACACGGTGATTCAGGACCTGGCTCGCGGTGGATTCGCCGCGCACAAGCCGGGGATACAGCGGGATTCTTCACCTGCAACGACCTGTGGCGGCCAACCGAGAAGCCGCAACTTCTAGTCGCCGACGCATCCGCCCTGCCCGCGCTGCGGCACATTTTGGCCTACCAAGAAAACCATAACCCGCAAATGCTTCGGGCCACCGACGTTATGGCCGTGGTTACCAGCAACGACGAGGTAGAACCAGGCCTCGCAGCTAGATGGGAGGCGAGCGTACGCAGCCTGCGGATTATTCATACCCAACCGCACGGGGAGGCGGAGGCTGTCGTTGCCGCCCTGAGAACGGACTATGCCGGTGCACCGGGGCCAGGGTACGTATGGGCTTCTGGCGAGGGGAGGCTAGCAAAAAGCGTGCGAGGCCTCGCGGTGAATGAATGGGGCCTAGATACCGCCGACATCACGTGGGTACCCTACTGGTTTTATGGCAGGGCCCGGCCGTAAAGAAGTCCTAAAACGGCGAAGGCCCCACCCCGAACCCTAAGGTTCGGAGCAGGGGCTGCGCTGGCTAGTTTTTACTTAGCCTTCTCGATGATCTCAACGAGACGGAAGTGCTTGTCCTTGGACAGCGGGCGGGTCTCAGCGATGCGTACGAGATCGCCGATGCCTGCGGTTTCTTCCTCATCATGCACCTTGACCTTCTTGTTAGAGCGCATGATCTTGCCGTACAGGGCGTGCTGCTTGCGGTCTTCCAGCTCGACAACGATGGTCTTGGTCATCTTGTCAGATACTACATAGCCGGTGCGAACCTTAGGAGCGCCCTTGACCTTCTCCTTCTTCGGAGTAGGTGCCTTCTTGGAATCAGTCACGTTAGCCTCACTCATGATTAAGCCTCAGCTCCCGGAGCAACGGACAGGCCCAGCTCGCGCTCGCGCAGAACGGTGTAGATGCGGGCAATGTCGCGCTTAACCGTGCCGATGCGGCGGTTGTTGGTCAGCTGGCCGGTGGCCTTCTGGAAACGAAGGTTGAACAGTTCTTCCTTCGCATCCTTCAGACGGGACTGCAGCTCAGCGTTGTCGAGCTCACGGAACTCGTGGGCGGGGGTACCGGTTGCCATTAGAACTGGTCCTCCTTCTTGATGATACGGACCTTGCAAGGAAGCTTCTGGCCAGCGCGGCGCAGAGCCTCAATTGCAACGGCATCGTTCGGATAGCTCATCTCGAAAAGTACGCGGCCCGGCTTAACGTTAGCCACCCACTTCTCAACCGGGCCCTTACCGGAACCCATACGAACGCCGAGCGGCTTCTGGGTCAACGGACGGTCCGGGAAGATGTTGATCCACACCTTGCCACCACGCTTGACATGGCGGTTGATGGCAATACGTGCGGCCTCAATCTGACGGTTGGTGATGTACGCCGGCTCGAGAGCCTGGATTGCGTAATCGCCGAAGTTGATGCGGTTACCGCCCTTGGACACGCCGCGACGGTTCGGGCGGTGCTGACGGCGGTACTTAACACGCTTAGGAATCAGCATGGATTAGCCCTCCTGCTTCTGCTGTGCACGCTGGCGGCGCTGGCCACCGCGGCGGGAGCGACCATTGCGGTCACGGCCACGGCCCTGTGCCGGAGCGTTCAGTTCGGACTCGCGTACGCCACCGACGACGTCACCCTTGTAGATCCACACCTTGATGCCGATGCGGCCGAAGGTGGTGTGGGCCTCTGCGGTGCCGTAGTCGATTTCGGCGCGAAGAGTGTGCAGCGGAACGCGACCCTCGTGGTAGCGCTCAACGCGGGACATTTCTGCACCGCCCAGGCGGCCGGACAGCAGGATCTTGATGCCCTTAACCTGTGGCTGGCGCATAGCGGACTGGATAGCCTTGCGCATTGCACGACGGAATGCGACACGGTTAACCAACTGCTCCGCGATGGAGTGAGCAACCAGGGTTGCGTTTGCGTCTACCTGCTTGACCTCGAGGATGTTGAGGGCAACCATCTTGCCGGTGAGCTTTTCCAGCTCGCGGCGGATGCGGTCAGCCTCAGCACCGCGGCGGCCAATCACGATGCCCGGGCGGGCGGTGTGAATGTCGACGCGGACGCGGTCGCGGGTGCGCTCGATAACGACGTCGGCAATGCCGGCGCGCTCAAGGCCCTTGTTGAGGTAGTTACGAATCTTGATGTCTTCGGCTACGTAGTTCGCGTAGTCCTTATCGGCGAACCAGTGGGTCTTCCAGTCGGAAGTGATGCCCAAACGTAGGCCGTGAGGATGGATCTTCTGGCCCATTACTTGGCCCCTTCCTGCTGGCTTTCGACCACCACGGTGATGTGGCTGGTGCGCTTACGAATCATGAATGCACGACCCTGTGCACGCGGCTGGAAACGACGCATGGTCGGACCCTCGTTGGCATAAGCCTCGGAGATGACCAGGGTGCGTGGGTCGAGGCCGAAGTTGTTCTCAGCGTTAGCGGCTGCAGAAGCAACGACCTTAGCAACTGGCTTGGAGGCACCCTGCGGTGCGTACTTCAGGATAGCCAGGGCTTCGCTTACGGACTTGCCGCGGACCAGATCGAGCACGCGACGTGCCTTCATCGGGGTGACGCGGACGTAGCGGGCCGTGGCGGATGCGGAGGTGATGGTCTCACTCATCGCTTATCGACGTCCCTTCTTGTCATCCTTGACGTGACCCTTAAAGGTCTTGGTTGGTGCAAACTCGCCGAGCTTGTGGCCGACCATGGAGTCCTCGATGAAGACCGGCACATGCTTGCGGCCGTCATGGACGGCGAAGGTGTGACCGATGAAATCGGGGAGAATGGTCGAGCGGCGAGACCAGGTCTTGATGACCTGCTTGGTGCCTGCATCGTTCTGAGCATCCACCTTGTTGAGGAGGTGCTCATCGACGAACGGGCCCTTCTTAAGGCTGCGTGGCATTGTTTACCTCCTCTTAGCGCTTCTTGTTCGGGCGACGACGGCGCACGATCATGTTGTTGGAGTAACGGTTCGGGTTGCGGGTGCGACCCTCCTTGTGGCCCCATGGGGACACAGGGTGGCGACCACCCGAGGTCTTACCCTCACCACCACCGTGTGGGTGGTCAACCGGGTTCATAACGACACCGCGGACGGTCGGGCGTACGCCCTTCCAGCGCATGCGGCCGGCCTTGCCCCAGCGGATGTTCATCTGCTCAGCGTTGCCGACCTCACCAACAGTGGCGCGGCAGCGGATGTCCACACGGCGGATTTCAGAAGACGGCATACGCAGAACTGCGTACTTGCCTTCCTTACCCAGCAGCTGAATGGAAGCACCAGCGGAGCGAGCCAGCTTAGCGCCAGCGCCCGGCTTGAGCTCAACAGCGTGGATGGTGGAACCGGTCGGGATGTTACGCAGCGGCAGGTTGTTGCCAACCTTGATATCTGCGTTCGGGCCGGACTCTACGATGGTGCCCTGCTTCAGGCCCTTAGGGGCGATGATGTAGCGCTTCTCGCCATCAACGTAGTGAAGCAGTGCGATGTTTGCGGTGCGGTTCGGGTCGTACTCGATGTGAGCGACCTTTGCCGGAATGCCGTCCTTGTCGTTACGACGGAAGTCGATCAGACGGTAACGGCGCTTGTGGCCACCGCCGATGTGGCGGGTGGTGATGCGGCCGTAGTTGTTACGGCCACCAGTCTTGCTTAGCGGGCGCAGCAGGGACTTCTCCGGAGTAGAACGAGTGATCTCGTCAAACTCAGAAACGGAGGATGCGCGGCGACCCGGAGTTGTCGGCTTGTACTTACGAATAGCCATAATTCTTCCTTACTTCGTCTCCGTCTTAGGCCTGTGCGCCAAAGACGTCGATGGAGTCGCTGCCTTCACGGAGCGTCACGTATGCACGCTTGGTGGACTTACGCTGGCCGTAACCGGTGCGGGTGCGCTTACGCTTACCTGCACGGTTCACGGTGTTCACGGAGTCGACCTTTACGTCAAAGATCTGCTCTACGGCATCTTTAATCTGGGACTTGTTGGAGTCCGTGGAGACGTAGAACGTGTATACGTTCTGCTCCATCAGACCGTAGGACTTCTCGGATACAACCGGGGCGATGATGATATCGCGTGGGTTAGAAATCTTAGCCATTAGTTCTCCTCCTTATCCGCGCCGGTTGCGCGGTTGATGAAGGTGTGTAGCGCCTCAACGGAGAACACAACGTCATCGGAGTAGAGAACGTCGTAGGTGTTGAGCTGGCCAGCGTCCAGGATCTGAACGTTAGGCAGGTTATTAGCGCTACGACGAGCGTTGATGTCCTCGCGGCCGATGACCAGGAGCACGTTCTTGCGCTCGGTCAGGGACTCGAGGAAGGCCTTGGCCGACTTGGTGGACGGCTTCTGGCCCGGTACGAGCTCTTCGATGACGTGGATGCGCTCGTTGCGAGCACGGTCGGACAGTGCACCGAAGAGAGCAGCCTTGATCATCTTCTTAGGGGTGCGCTGTGCGTAGTCGCGCGGCTGTGGGCCATGGACGGTGCCGCCACCGGTGTAGTGCGGTGCGCGGATGGAGCCCTGGCGTGCACGGCCGGTGCCCTTCTGACGGAAAGGCTTGCGACCACCACCGCGGACGTCGCCGCGGGTCTTGGTTGCGTGGGTGCCCTGGCGTGCAGCAGCAAGCTGAGCGTTAACAACCTGGTGCATCAAAGCAATGGATGCCTCGGTGTCAAAGATTTCAGCTGGCAGGTCTACAGAGCCGTTGGTCTTACCCTCGGAAGTGTGGACGTCTAGCTTGAGGTTGCTCATGCGTGTGCACCGCCCTTCACTGCGGTCTTAACGGTGACGAGGCCGCCGCGCGCACCGGGGATAGCACCCTTGATGAGCAGCAGGTTGGACTCGGCATCGATTTTCTGAATCTTCAGGTTTTGGGTGGTCACGCGGTCCTGGCCCATACGGCCAGCCATACGCTTGCCCTTGAAGACGCGGCCCGGGGTAGCGGCGCCGCCGATACCGCCAACGCGGCGATGAGCGGCCTGGTTACCGTGAGCTGCGCCTTGGCCTGCAAAGCCGTGGCGCTTCATGCCACCAGCGTAACCGTGGCCCTTGGTCTTGCCAGTGACGTCAACGAAGGAGATGCCCTCGAAGATGTCAACCTTGACCTCTTGGCCAACCTCGTAGGCAGAGGTGTCGTCCATGCGGATTTCCGCAACGTGACGGCGCGGGGTTACGCCAGCCTTCTTGAAGTGTCCACCAACCGGCTTATTTGCCTTGCGTGGGTCGATTTCGCCAAAGGCGATCTGGATGGCGCTGTAGCCATCGGTTTCGGGGGTGCGAATCTGGGTGACAACGCATGGCCCTGCCTCGACGACGGTAACCGGCACAACGCGGTTGTCCTCGTCGAAGACCTGGGTCATGCCGAGCTTCTTGCCCAGAATGCCCTTGATCTCGTTTTCACTCATTATTTGTTCTCCACCAAAGTCGCTTACTGGATGTTCACGTCGACGCTTGCCGGAAGATCGATGCGCATAAGAGCATCAACGGTCTTCGGGGTTGGGTCGAGAATGTCGATCAGGCGCTTGTGAGTGCGCATCTCGAAGTGCTCGCGAGAGTCCTTGTACTTGTGCGGAGAACGAATAACTGCGTATACGTTCTTCTCGGTTGGGAGCGGCACTGGGCCAACTACACGAGCACCGGTACGGGTAACGGTCTCGACAATCTTCTTTGCAGAAGCGTCGATAGCCTCGTGGTCATAGGCCTTCAGCCGAATGCGGATTTTTTGTCCCGCCACGCTTATCCTCTTCCTCGCTTCCCCACTTTCACATTCCCGGCGTTTCCGGGGCGTGAAGCGGTGGGAAATTGCTTCTCGATTTCTCTATAACGTTGTCCGGGCTTGGGGCCTGACACAACGCCAGTGGTCTGACTGTCATGACGACCAAGAGTTGCGGTACATGGCAAGTGCCAGAACGCAGTGCTCTCGACGGGGTACAAGACCCGTAGTCAAAGTATTGTGAAGAGGACGGTTTTCACGCATTACACGTGGTGAGTGTCCAATTCGTCTACTGCCGCTGTTTATTTGCCATGCCCCTTCTCCGGTCCATCTTCTCGGGGTGTCACTGCTCTAACGCGGACCTAGCCCGATTGGATGACCTTCCAGTCAATGCTTCAGGTTTTCCTGAAGCATGGCGACAACGAAGGTGTCATGTTCGCTTTACCAGCTCAGCGTCTCCCCGGGACTGATGCTTGGCGACGTCCGCCGCCATCACCGAACCTCGGTTCTCGCTGCCCTGTTAAAGCAACCTTTGTATTTAAGCATGTTGGGCTGCGGTTTTTCAAGCCGCGTAATAAACCGTGCCAAAAATCACGTTTTGGAAAATTTTGTCGCCTCGCACCCCACACTCAGCCGAGAAGCATCTAAGCTCGGAGGCAGTGGCTGTCGACTCCTTGTCCTGCCTAGATAGTTGAATATCGCGTTCATACATCACCCAATAGAGAAAGGTTCACTCGCCCATGTCTGAAAACAAGACCCCTGCACAAAACGCTGACAACCAGGTTCCTGCTTCCGAGGAGCGCGAGGTCAATAACAACCTGGAGACCCAGTACGGCACCACCACCATCGATGATGTCGTGGTGTCCAAGATTGCCGGCATCGCTGCCCGCGAGGTTTCCGGCGTGGATGCCCTGGGTGGCGGCGGAGCCCGCATGATCGGCAATATCCGCGAGTCCTTCGGTGGTTCTGAGGACGTCCGCCAGGGTGTGGACGTAGAGGTAGCGGACGGCACCGCTCGCATCGACATTGCCATCACCGCTGAGTACGGCGTGGCCATCCATGAGCTCGCCGAGGCCATCCGCCGCAACATCATGAATGCCGTTGAGCGCATGACCGGCCTGAGCGTCGAGCGCGTCAACGTTGTTGTTCACGACGTTAAGCTGCCGAAGGAAGAGTCCGAGACCGAAGACCAGGCTGCTCTGAACCAGGGTCAGGCTTAAGCCCAATGCCTGAGCCCCGAGCACGTTTCGAGCTCGAGGTAAGCCACGCCCGCGCTATTGCAGAGGCAGTCCAGAAGGTACGCGGCGTCGCCGCGCTCGACGGCGGTTCGTTCGGTTCGGTGAGTTTGTACCTACCGGGCGAACGCATCGTCGGCATGCGGCGGCCCGACCCGCGCGATGATCGCCACCTGCAGATCAACATTCGCGTTGATATCAGCGCCGCGCCGGACCTGTATGCCTTGGCAGAAGATATTCGGTCCGCCGCCCGTGGGGCTTGTCCCGAACTGCAGCGCATTGACGTTGAGTTTTCTGACGCCGTGGATGGCTTATCCGCTGCTCCATCGAAGGAATAGATATGAAGAATTACACCACTTTGGGCATCATTTCCGGCCTTATTCTTGCCTTCTTTTTGTACCTAGGCTGGGGTCCTACATTGCTCGCCGTACTCCTTGCCGCAATCGGCGGCATTGTGGGAGCACACTTTGATGGCCGTATCGATCTCACTTCTGTGTGGAATGGCCTCATTGGTAAGGAGAAAGGCCAAGGTTAATGACAGATAGTTCCACTCAGGGCCACACGCGTATCTCGCTGCGGACCATGGAACGCATCGTTACCGCCGCGATTGCTAGCGTGCCCGGCACCAAGGCTATAGAGGCCAAGCTAGCGGGCATCGGCGGCCGCGGTTTTCCACGGGTCTCGGTCCAAATGGACTCGGAGCGCGAGGTAGCGGCCGTCAACGCCACCATTGGCGTGGTGTGGCCTTCGCCGGTCACCACGGTGGCGGAACATACTCGTGCTGCTATCTCGGAGGCCATCGCGGCACACACCGGTTATTCCACAACGCGCGTCAATGTCACCGTCGGCGGTTCCGTTCCGGGCAATCGAGTGACTACCGCAGAGGTGGAGCAGCGCCAGGTTGCTGCTGCCGTCGCGCCACGCATCACGCCCTCCCCGGTATGGCAGCCGGTCACTGCAGAGTCGGTGAATGTACGCAGCATTGCCACACCGCAGGAGACACCGGTGCGCACCATCGCTGCGCCGGCCGCCGGCGTCGCAGTGGAGTCCGTGGACACCCCGCGCGAGACTGAGGTACGCAACATTTCCAGTGACCTCCCAGACCACCAGCTGCGTGAGATTTCGTCCCCAAGCGACCACACGGTGCGGCCGATTAGGGAACCCAAGCCGGTTCGCGTGCACAGCGTGGCTGCACCTCGCCCAGCCAGGTTGATCCCTAGTGGGCAGGTTCGTCCGCTGGCACGAAAGGTTCAGGTAGCAACTCCTCGGCCGCAGCCGCTGCGCGAGATTGAAATTCGCCACGAGTGGACTCCGCGCCGCGTCGAGGTCCCCAAGTCTGCCTCTGCGCGCACGGTAAAGGCCCCGCGGCCACAACCGCTCAAGCGCATTGAGGTCACGCCGGCAAATCCTCGGCCGTTCCACGTCGATGCGCCACGACCCGAGCCCTTGCGCGCCATTTCCATTAACCCGTATCGCCCACAAGGAGGCAATAATGGCTGATCAGCACATGCCTGAACACTTTGGGCAGCAGCCGAAGGCATCTCCGGCGGCGCGTACTTGGGCCGTGATCCTTGGGCTCCTACTGCTCGCCGCGGGCGTCGTCGGCGTGCGCGAGACGTGGCTGGTGGGCTCCGGCTCCGATGCCCAGTCCTGGGTACAGCCGGTACTTAATCTCATTGCCACCGAAGAGCTGCAGACCTGGATGATCTGGGCCGGCGTTGCCTCCATTGTCGTAGGTCTGATTTTCCTCTTCGCGGCAGTGAAGACGCGCCGCACCACGCACATGCAGCTTGCCTCCGATACCGCGTCCATGTGGATGCGGCCGGTGGATATCGCCCGCCTCTCTTCGGCCACTGCCCGCCGTGTTCCGGGCGTGGCCTCCGCGCAAACCTCCGCGGATAGCAAGACTGCCAAAGTCACCGTCAATGGCGATACGGACGATGCGGAGCTGCAGGGCCGGGTAGAGACCGCGGTAACGCGCTGCCTGGCTCACCTCAAGAACCCGCCGCAGGTCACCGTAGCTGTAGAGAAGATCCCGGAGTTGGATAACAATGTCTAGAAAACTTGCTACCTTTGACCGCATCCTGCTGGGCCTGCTGGGAATAGTCCTCATCGCTTTGGGCGTGTGGCCTATCTTGATCCACTTCAACGTGGATTTTGCCAAGTACTTAGCCCTGTGGGTGGATCACGATACGTGGAAGAGCTTGGCGGACAATGACTGGTGGGTGTGGGCGCTGGCCGGTGGCTCCGCACTGCTACTTATTTTGGGGCTGTGGATTATCGTGGCCAACCTGCGCCACCGCCGCTTCAATAACGTAGAGTCCGCTTCTTCCAATGACAAGGGCTCTATCACGACGTCGATGAACGCTATCGCCGGCGCCGTGGCCCAAGATTTGGATGGACTCAAGGGAGTAGACCACGTAGAGCGCCTTGTGGCCTATGACCGCGCGCGGCCCACGTTGCAGTACACGGTGACGGCAAATCCGGACACCCCGGTGGAGCGCCTTACTGGCGCCGTTGAAACCAATGAGCGCGATTTTCGGGCAGCGTTTCCCGACGCCGATTTGGACACCATTTACAAGCTGCAGTTCAGCAAGGTAGGTCCGATGAAGGACCTATCCGAATAACGGGTTAGGAGTCTCCGCCACCAAGATTTCCTGAACGGTCCCAAGGCGGGCCGACTCGCCGCCCCCGAGGATCATTTCCAGTTCCTCGCCGGGGCGGCATTTTTCTATGCGCTGCCAAGAGTAGTCCTGGCGAATGAACTGGCCCCCGAAAGTTGGACTGGTTTAATTCTAGGCGGTTAGGGCTTCAAGGGTCTGATTTCGATATTGCATCGGGGTTAGACCCTTGAGTCG
>NZ_MKXT01000037.1:0-17685 GCF_001913985.1 Corynebacterium sp. S5S1 | reverse complement strand
AAGATGCCCGAAAACAACATCCACAACGTGAAGCAGAAACCCTTCACACCCCCAACAAGCCCACCCGCGGAGTTGACAACCTATATAGGAACACCCCCTGTTAGGTAGACACCTGATATTCAGCCCGGTTGGGTTGGGAAGAAAGGTAATCTACCACCATGCCTAGGTACTCCGAACAGTTCAAATGTGATGCTGTGGCCCTCTACGAAAACAATGAGGACCTCTCACTTCACGCGGCTTCAGCAGAGCTCGGTATCAACCGAGCCTCGCTGCATTCTTGGATCAAGAAGTACGGCACCGGCAAACGTGCCCGCATAAAAGCAGTGCAGGATAAAGCCCAAGCAGCGAATGATTCTGAGCGGATCCGCCAGTTAGAAAAAGAAAACGCAAAACTGCGAGAAGAACGTGACATCCTGCGCAAGGCCGCGAAATATTTTGCCGAAGAGACACGCTGGTAATCCGCTTCCAGTTTGTCTATGACCACCGAACCGAATTCTCGGTTAAGCGGATGTGCCACGTGTTAAAGCTCAATCGCTCCTCGTTTTATAAATGGGTGCAAACCCGCGAAAAACGCAGGTTAAAGATGTGTTCCGATGCCCTTATTGGTGCAAAAATCAAGACCACTTTTGATGATGAGCACGGGCTTTATGGTGCTAAACGCATCGCTGCGAGCCTCAACAGTGATACGGATTTCGGCCCGATCAATCACAAGAAGGTCGCACGCATCATGAAATCCATGGGGCTTAAAGGCTTTACCAAGCGCCGCCGATGTGTCACTACCAGGCGTAAGCCTGGTCACCGCGTCATGCCAGATTTAGTGGGCCGCAAATTCACCGCTGACAGGCCGAACCACGTCTATGTTGGCGACATTACGTACCTGCCGTGTAAGGGTGGCAAGAACATGTACCTAGCTATGGTCATCGACGTCTACTCGCGCAAACTCGTCGGCCATGCACTAGCCGATCACATGCGCGTATCGCTAGTTATCGAAGCTCTCACCCATGCCAGGAAAGTCCGTGGAAGCCTTAAAGGGGCAATTTTCCATTCCGATCACGGCAGTGTCAATCCATGGGCGCGGTGGGAACGAGTGCCGATAATGCCTTGGCAGAGTCATTTAACGCCACCTTAAAGCGTGAAGTCCTGCGAGATCGGAAAGTCTTTCGCAATCCCATTACCTGCCGCCAAGAAGTCTTTCGATGGTGCATGCGCTACAACACGCGCAGGCGGCACTCCTGGTGCAATCCTGTAGCCCGCGATGACTTCGAAGCGCTTAATTCAGCTACACTGACCCAAGCAGCATAGCTAACCCCCGACGTGTCTACTTTCCGGGGGCCAGGACCAACGAACTCAACCCCCAACGGGGCAACTAAAAACGAAAAATCTCGAGACACCGACCGGAACGATGTCTCGAGACTTCACATGGTGCCCCAGAGTGGATTCGAACCACCGACACCGGCTTTAGGAGAGCCGTGCTCTATCCCCTGAGCTACTGGGGCGGGGTTGCGTGTGCAACTTGGCTAATCATAGCAGTGGGGCAGGAGCGCCCCGAAATGGCTGGGGCGTCGGTTAGCTTTCGGCCAATTCCTTCTGCTTATTGCGCACGGAGGAGGCCGGTGGGTTGGTCTCGTGGGTGCCATCGGAGTAGAGGACGGTGGGGATGATGCGGTTGCCGTCGTTGACGGATTCGATCCAGGCGTTGATGTCTTCGGCGTTGTCACCCTCGACGTCGACAAGCGCGTAGGGGGTTTCGGTGCGGTCCAAGTTCTTGATGAGCTTGGCGCAGAAGGGGCACCAGTCAGCGTAGAAAATGGTGACGTCGGAGTTGGTTTCTGGGGTAGTAACAGACATTAGGCTGCATCCTTTCGGTCGTAGGTTAAAAAGCGGTATTTCATGGGGAGATCGCTGGCCTCTTGGTCCGGAAGTGCCAGATGGCCCTTGGCAGAGGTGAGCCAGTCGGTGCTGTGGGCCAGGCCGAATTCCTCGGGGATGTCGGGGGCGTAGATGGACTTTTCGCCGTAGGTGCTACCGATATTAACGCCCATGAGGGTGACTTCAATGCGGTCCACTTGGGCCAAGGTGGCGGTGTAGATTTGGCCGCCGCCGAGAATCCAGGCGTCGGAAAGCGAGGGCATCGCGGTAAGCACCTGGGCGCCGGCGGACCACTGGCCGGGTGTGCGGGAGGAGAGCACGTAGTTCTCGCGGCCGGGAAGGGGACGGAATTTAGGATTGAGGGACTCCCAGGTCTTCCGGCCCATGATGACCGGCGCGCCCATGGTCACGTCCTTAAAGTGCTTGAGATCCTCCGGCACGTGCCAGGGCATCTGCTCGCCATCGCCAATGATGCCGTCCAGGGACTGCGCCCAGATTGCGCCCAGCATTAGACGGACACCTGCGCCTTGATGGTGGGGTGGGGGTCGTAGCCCTCAATCTCAAAATCGGTGAAGTCATAAGAGAACATGTCTTCCGCCTTGTGGAGGTTGAGTTGCGGGTAGGGGCGCGGCTCGCGGGAAAGCTGTTCTTTGACCTGCTCCACATGGTCGTTATAGATATGGCAATCGCCGCCGGTCCAGATGAGCTCGCCCACTTTGAGGCCGGCCTGCTGGGCAAACATGTGGGTCAGCGCCGCGTAGGAGGCGATATTAAAGGGAACGCCCAAAAACATATCGGCCGAGCGCTGATAGACCTGCATGGACAAGGTGCCATCGGCCACGTAGAGCTGGAAGAGCAGGTGGCAGGGCATCAGAGCCATCTTGTCTAGCTCCGCGACGTTCCATGCAGAGACCAGATTGCGGCGCGAATCCGGGTTGTTCTTGAGGGTATCGAGCGCCTGTTGGATCTGATCGATGTGCTGGCCGTCCGGGGTGGGCCAGGAGCGCCATTGCACGCCGTAGACCGGGCCCAGCTCGCCGTTGTCATCCGCCCACTCATTCCAGATGCGGACCTTGTTGTCCTGCAGGAACTTGATATTGGACTCGCCCTTGAGGAACCACAAAAGCTCGCCCAGCACCGCATGGAAATAGACCTTCTTGGTGGTCAGCAGCGGGAAGGACTCGGCCAGGTTATAACGCAGCTGCGCACCAAAGATGGAGCGCGTGCCGGTGCCGGTGCGATCGCCTTTGGGGGTGCCGGTCTCTAGGACCTTCTTCAGCAGATCCTCGTACGGGGTCTCAATCATGCGCACTAGTTTAGAATCCGCCGTGCTCCGCGTCAAAGGCCTGGGCATGCTCGAGGATTTCGTCTTTGAGTTCGGGGCGGCAGATGAGGATATCCGGGATGAAGGTGTCCTCATTATTGAAGCGAATCTCGGAGCCGTCGAGGCGGCAGCAGTGCAGGCCGGAGGCTTGGGCGACGCCCACTGGGGCGGCCTGATCCCACTCGTACTGGCCGCCGGCGTGGATATAACCGTCATAATCGCCTAGCAGCACGTGCATGGCCTTCGCGCCCGCGGAGCCGACGCCCACAGTCTCATAGCCCATCTTCTCCGCGATGTAGCCGGCTACCTTGGGCGGGCGGTTGCGGGAGATGACGAACTTCTTAGAAAGCGGGCCGGTGACCGCGCGGACGTCCGAGGACTTAAAGGTAACGCCGAGATCCGGCAGGCCCACCGCCGCGTGGATGGGAGTGCCATTTTCTACGAGGGCAATGTGCACTGCCCAGTCCTGGCGGCCGGTGGCGAATTCCTTGGTGCCGTCGAGCGGGTCCACGATCCATACGCGGTCCTTCTTCAAGCGGGCAAGGTCATCGGAGGCTTCCTCAGAGAGCATGCCGTCCTGGGGACGGTGCTGCTCGAGGACGCGAGCGATCCATTCTTGGGCGGCCTCATCGCCGGCGTCGCCAAGCGAAAGGCCCCGCAGCAGGCCCCCGTTGCGCACACCCTTAAGGATCTCGCCGCAGCCCTGGGCGAGGGAATTGGTCAGGCGGGAATCAGAAATCTCGACGGTCATGGTGCCCACATTACAACGCGGACTAGAGTGTGGGCATGCCAGAAAACATCCTCGACCGCTTCCGGCCCCAAGTAGCGCAGTGGTTTAAGGATGTATTTGCTGCTCCTACCGCCGTGCAGGCGCAGGCCTGGGAGAAGATTTCCCGCGGTGAGCATGCCCTTGTAGTAGCTCCTACCGGCTCCGGTAAGACGCTCGCTGCGTTTTTGTGGGCGCTGAATAATTTGGTCGAGCGCGAGGGCCAGCTGGCGTTGCCGGTGGGCTCTGGGACTGCTGGATCCGCCGCCGGGGTGAAGGTGCTGTATATCTCGCCGCTCAAGGCGCTGGGCGTGGACGTGGAAAACAACCTGCGCGCCCCGCTGACCGGCATCGCACGCACCGCAGAGAACCTAGGGCTGGAGGTGCCGGATATATCGGTAGGCGTTCGCTCGGGGGATACGCCGTCTGCCGAGCGTGCGCGACAAGTGCGCAAGCCGCCGGATATTTTGATTACCACCCCGGAGTCCGCCTATTTGATGCTGACCTCTAAAGCAGCGGGGATTTTGAAGACGGTGGATACCGTCATTATCGATGAGATCCATGCCCTGGCCGGTACCAAGCGCGGCGTGCACCTGGCGCTGACCTTGGAGCGCCTGCAGCAGGTGGCAGGAGACTTCCAGCGCATCGGGCTTTCCGCCACCGTGCGGCCGCTGTCTGCGGTATCGAATTTCTTAGGTGGCAACCGCCCAGTAGAAATTGTGGCGCCAGCCGCGGAGAAGAAGTGGCAGCTGGACGTGCACGTGCCCGTGGAGGATATGTCCGATCTCCCCACGCCAGAGCAAGGCTCCACCATTGGGGAGATGACGGTGGACGATGCGATTGGCATCAGCTCTCCTTCCGTGGATGAGTCCGCGCTGCCCACGGCCAAGTCCATCTGGCCGTTTATTGAGGATGACCTCTATGCGGAGATCATGGCGCATCGCTCCACGCTGGTATTTGTAAACTCCCGCCGCACGGCCGAGCGGCTGACCAGCCGGCTCAATGAGCTCTATGCGCAAGAGCACGATCCGGATTCGCTCTCGCCTGAGACTCGGCGCGACCCAGCCCAGTTGATGAAACAGGTTGACGTCGCCGGCAAGGCCCCGGCCGTCATCGCCCGCGCCCACCATGGCTCGGTGTCCAAGGACGAGCGCGCGATGACAGAGACCATGCTGAAGGAGGGCACGCTCAAGGCCGTGGTGGCCACCAGCTCGCTGGAGCTGGGCATCGATATGGGGGCCGTGGAGCTAGTCGTGCAGGTGGAATCGCCGCCCTCCGTGGCCTCCGGGCTGCAGCGCGTGGGACGCGCCGGGCACTTTGTGGGCGCGGTATCGCATGGCTCCTTTTATCCCAAGCACCGCGCGGATCTGGTGCAGTCCACGCTGACGGTATCGCGCATGCGCGCCGGGCTCATTGAAGAGATGCATACCCCGCGCAACCCGCTGGACGTGCTAGCGCAGCAGACGGTGGCGGCCGTGGCCGCGGCCGGCGAGGACGGGCTCGATGCCGATGAGTGGTACGAGATGGTCCGCCGGGCCTGGCCCTACCGCGATCTGGCGCGCGAGGTCTATGACTCCGTACTGGACTTGGTAAGCGGTGTATATCCGTCCACGGACTTTGCGGAACTTAAACCTCGCGTGGTCTATGACCGCGTGACGGGAGTGATGACCGCGCGGCCTGGCGCCCAGCGCGTGGCCGTGACCAGTGGCGGCACGATTCCCGATAGAGGCATGTTTGGGGTATTCCTCTATACCGGTTCGGGCGAGGGCTCCGGTGGTGCTCCGCGCCGGGTGGGCGAGCTGGATGAGGAGATGGTCTACGAGTCCCGGGTGGGCGATGTTTTCACCCTGGGCGCTACCAGTTGGCGCATCGAGGACATCACTCGCGACCAGGTGTTGGTCACGCCCGCGCCGGGGCATACCGGCCGCCTGCCATTTTGGAATGGCGATGGCGCAGGTCGTCCCTATGAGTTGGGCAAGGCGCTAGGTGAGTATCGTCGTGAGGTATTTTCCTCGCCGGAGATCATTGCGGACGCCGATGATAATGCGCGCTCCAATATCGTGGCCTATTTGCAGGAGCAGAGTGAAGCCACTGGTGTCATCCCGGATGAAAAGACACTGGTGCTTGAGCGCTTCCGCGATGAGTTGGGCGATTGGCGCGTGGTACTGCATACCCCGTTTGGCCGGCCGGTCAACTCCGCGTGGGCGTTGGCGGTGGGGGCCAGGGTAGGCGAGCGCACCGGCATGGATCCGCAGGCAGTAGCTGGCGATGATGGAATCGTGCTGCGCCTGCCGGAAGCAGAATCCGAACCTGATGGGTCCATCTTCGCCTTCGATGCTGATGAGATGGCCGATATCGTGGCCGAGCAAGTGGGCAACTCCGCGCTCTTTGCCTCCCGCTTCCGCGAATGTGCGGCCCGCGCGTTGCTCTTGCCTCGCCGCAACCCGGGCAAGCGCGCACCGCTGTGGCAGCAGCGCCAGCGCGCCGAGCAGCTTTTGGACGTTGCCCGCAAGTACCCGTCCTTTCCCATCATCTTGGAGACGGTGCGCGAGTGCGTCCAGGACGTCTACGACGTTCCTGCGCTTACGGAGGTCATGCGGGAGCTGGGGCACCGCCGCATCCGCATCGCGGAGGTCACCACCGAGCAGCCTTCGCCCTTTGCCTCTTCGCTGCTGTTTAACTACACCGGCGCGTTTATGTACGAGGGCGATTCCCCGTTAGCAGAAAAGCGCGCGGCCGCCTTGGCCCTCGACCCAGCGCTTCTAGCCAAGCTCCTCGGCACGGTGGAGCTGCGCGAGTTGCTCGATCCAGAGATCATCGCCGAGGTCCATGCCCAGCTCCAGCGCACCGATCCCTCGCGCCGGGCCCGCACCACCGAGGAGGTTGCGGACCTGCTTCGCGTGCTGGGGCCGATTCCCGTGGACGAGCTGGGCGAGCACACCGATGTGCCGTTATCCGCCCTGGACCAGCTGGGCACTCGGATTATGCGCGTGCGCATTGGCGGGCGCGAGCACCTAGCCCAGGCCCAGGATGCGCCCCTGCTTCGCGACGCCCTGGGTATCCCCATCCCTCCCGGCATCCCTGCCCAAGTGGCCACTATTTCCGATGCCTTGCCGCAGCTGGTCTCGCGCTGGGCGCGCACCCGCGGTCCGTTTGTGCTGCGCGATCTCACCGCAGCCTTCGACATATCCGTCTCCGCCGCGCACACCGTCCTCGGCGCGCTCGATGGGGTAGTGGAAGGCCGTTACCGGCAGGGAGTGGAGGAGCAGGAGTACTGCGCCGCCGCGGTGCTGAAGACCATTCGCTCGCGCTCGCTCGCCGCCGCGCGGGCTGCTACCGAGCCGGTCTCGGGCGCTACCTTCGCCCGTTTCTTGCCGGAGTGGCATAGCATCGCACCGGCCGGAAAGCGCCCGGCCCTGCGCGGTGCCGATGGCGTCTTTTCCGTCATCGAGCAGCTCGCCGGGGTGCGCCTGCCCGCCTCCGCGTGGGAATCGCTCATCCTGCCCGCCCGGGTGGGCGATTATTCACCCACCATGCTCGATGAGCTCACCTCCAATGGCGAGGTGCTCATTGTGGGTGCTGGCAAGGCCGGCGCGGCCGACCCCTGGATCATGCTGTTGCCCTCAGACTATGCTGCTCAACTCGCCCCGGAAACGGATGCCGAGGGCGTTAGCATGGTGCAGCGCTCTATCCTCGATGTCCTCGGCCGCGGCGGTGGCTTCCTCTTTGCCGATATTGCCGCCGAGGTCCCCGGTACCACCGAGGAGACCCGCGAGGCCCTCTGGGGGTTAGTGGAGATGGGCCTGGTGAGTCCCGATTCTTTCGCGCCTATTCGCACCCGACTGTCTTCCGGCGGCTCGCGCTCGGGCCGCACCGCGCATCGCTCGAAGCGGCGGCCCACCCGCTCCCGCCTGCGCATGGGCCGCACCTCCTTCGCCCAGGCGCAGAACGCCGCGGGCGCGGGGACCCCGCCCGATGTCATGGGCCGGTGGTCGCTCGCGGTACCAGCCTCTACCGATGCCACCTCCCGGTCCGTCGCCCACGGCGAGGCCTGGCTCGATCGCTACGGCGTGCTCACCCGCGGCTCCGTCGTGGCCGAAGACGTGCTCGGCGGTTTCGCACTGGCCTATAAGGTGCTCTCCGGTTTTGAGGAATCCGGCAAGGCCATGCGCGGCTACGTCATTGACGGCCTCGGCGCTGCTCAATTTTCGACACCCGCCATTATCGACCGCCTGCGCGGCCTGGCCGATTCCCCGGATGTTACCGGTTGGCCGTCTGGTACCACCGAGCCCGAGACCTTTGTCCTCGCCGCCTGCGACCCGGCCAATCCCTACGGTGCGGCCCTGCCGTGGCCGCAGCGCGACGACGCCGACGGCAAAGCCACCGGCGGGCCCACCCGTTCGGCCGGTGCGCTGGTAGTGCTTATCGACGGCCTACCCATCGCCCACCTTACCCGCGGCGGCAAAACCCTCACCACCTTTATCGAATCGCTGCCCGATGGCATCGACCCCGCCGAGGTATATCCCCGCTTGGTTTCCGCGCTCACGGACATGGTGGCGAGGGGAGCGTTGTCCCCGCTGGTCGTCGAAAAGTGCAATGGCAGCCCCATCCATAAAACCGATGCGGCAGCCCACCTGCGCGAAGCCGGCGCCGGCATTACGCCTAAGGGCGTGCGCATCTCCGCCCGCGCCGCCGCTCCGCGCACCCCGCGGGCAGGACGCCGGGCCTCCGAGGCCATCGAAGAACTCAGTTTTGATGATCCACCGCCAGCTCCGCGCAATAATGGTGGTTTCCGCCCGCGCGGCGGGTACCGTCGCTAAAACCACAGGAGGTTTTATGCCCGAAGGCGATTCCGTCTTGCAGCTATCCAACCGCCTGCAGTTCATGGCCGGCCGCGAAGTCACCGGCTGCTCCGTGCGCGTGCCGCGCTATGCCACCGTTCACCTCGACGGCATGGTGTGCGAGCGCGTCTGGCCCTACGGCAAGCACCTCTTCATGCAATTCGACCAGACCATCGTGCACACCCACCTCAAGATGGAGGGCACCTGGGCCATCCACTACGTAGGCGATCGCTGGCGCAAGCCCGGGCACACCGCCCGCATCGTGCTGCAGCTGGCCAATTCCCCGCGCGATATCGAGGTCGTTGGCCACCAACTTGGCTTCGTGGATATCTATCCTGCTGACCACTACCACCAGCGCATCGCTCACCTCGGTCCAGATATCCTCGACCCCGACTGGGACCGCGAGGAGGCCCTGCGCCGGCTGAACTCTCGGCCGCAGCGCGCCATCGGAGCCGCGCTGCTAGACCAAAAAGTCGTTGCGGGGATCGGCAATGAATACCGCGCCGAAGCGTGTTTCTTGGCCGGCGTGCATCCCGCCACGCCAGTAGCCGAGGTAGATACCGACCGCATCCTCGATATCTCCCGGCGCGTCATGTGGGCTAATCGCACCTCCCCGGTGCGTGTTACCACCGGCGTGCGCCGCGCCGGGGAGACCACTTATGTCTTCGGCCGCAATCGCAAGCGCTGTCGTCGCTGCGGCACGTTCATCACCAAGGGCGCGCTCGGCGGTGTGGACCGCGGAGGTGATGAAGGCGAACTCGAGCGCATCATCTGGTGGTGCCCGCATTGCCAGCCTTTTCACCCCGCGCAGTAAGACGACCGCGCTAGTGTGGGGGACATGCGTACCTTTCTTAACATCATTTGGTTCATCACCGGCGGGTTCCTCCTAGCCTTGGCCTACTTCATCTTTGGCATTATCGCCTGCATCTTCATCGTCACCATTCCAGCGGGCGTGGCCTCGTTCCGCATGGCTAATTTCGCCCTGTGGCCATTTGGCCGTTCGGTAGTGCAGCCGGTAAAGGGAAGCGGCTCCATGTCTACCTTTTCCAATATCGTCTGGTTCGTGGTCGCCGGCCTGTGGCTGGCCATTGGCCACGTCACCACCGCGGCGGCACAGGTAGTGACCATCGTGGGCATCCCAGCTGCGCTGGCCAACCTAAAGATGATCCCGGTGACCTGTTTCCCGTTCGGCCGCAAGATTGTGGACTCTGATCACATCCCATTCGGCTGGGAGCCGATGGTCAAGCTCTAAACCGCATTCCGCTGACAAAACAAGCACGTTCTGCTTAATGTTCCTTTGATTTGGGGCAGAACGTGCTTGTTTTACATCGCCGTGGGGCAAGCTCGGCCATAAAGCAGCCGCGTTATCCGCCCCGCCGAGTAGGTGGGAGGGGATAGCGCGGCTCAAAGTGGGCCTTTAGCGGTTGGAGCGATACCAACCGATGAGCTCATCGGTGGACTGGTCGCCGGAGTCGGCGGCGGCAGCGCCGGAGACTGCCGGTGCCAAATCATTGGCCTGCTGCTTGCCCAGCTCCACGCCCCACTGGTCGAAGGAGTTGATATCCCAGATAACGCCCTGGGTAAACACGATGTGCTCGTAGAGGGCGATGAGCGCGCCGAGCACGGCGGGGGTGAGCTCCTCGGCCAGGATGGCGGTGGTTGGGCGGTTGCCCGGCATCACTTTATGGGGCACGACTGCCTCGTCAACGCCCTCGGCCGCGATTTCTTCTGCGGTCTTGCCAAAGGCCAGCACCTTGGTCTGCGCAAAGAAGTTGCCCATGAGCAGATCATGCATGGACCCGGAGCCATCGGCGGTAGGGAAGTCCTGCTTCGGGCGGGCAAACCCGATGAAGTCCGCCGGGATGAGGCGGGTGCCTTGGTGCATGAGTTGGAAGAAGGCGTGCTGGCCATTGGTGCCCGGCTCGCCCCAGTAGATTTCCCCGGTGGATGGAACGGTGACCGCGGTGCCGTCGCGGCGCACGGACTTGCCATTGGATTCCATGGTCAGCTGCTGCAGGTAGGCCGGGAAGCGGCCGAGGTCCTGGGAATAGGGGAGCACGGCGTGGGTCTGGGCGCCGAAGAAGTTGGTGTACCAGACCCCCAAGAGACCCATGAGCGCTGGGACGTTTTCTTCCAGTGGGGTGGTGCGGAAGTGCTCGTCCATGGCGTGGAAGCCCTCGAGGAAGCGCATGAAGTCCATCGGGCCAATGGTGCACATGAGGGACAGGCCGATGGCGCAATCTACGGAGTAGCGGCCGCCGACCCAATTCCAGAACGGGAACATGTTCTCGGTATCGATGCCGAACTCGGCTACCTTCTCCGCATTGGTGGACACGGCGACGAAGTGCTTGGCCACGGCGGATTCGTCACCATCGAATTGCTCGATCAGCCAGCGGCGCGCAGCGTGCGCATTGGTTAGCGTCTCCTGGGTGGTAAAGGTCTTGGAGGCGATGATGAATAGGGTAGATTCTGCGTCCAGACCATCGAGCGTGGCGGCCATATCGGCCGGGTCAACGTTGGAGACGAATTCGGCGGAGATGCCGGCGACCTCATAGGAGCGCAGTGCCTTGGCCGCCATCGCTGGTCCGAGGTCAGAGCCACCGATGCCGATATTGACTACCTTTTTGATGGTGTGGCCGGTATGCCCGAGCCACGAGCCGGAGCGCAGCGCGGTGGCGAAATCGCGCATGCGGCCTAAGACCTTGTGGACATCGGCGGCGACGTCCTGGCCGTCAACGCTCAAGTCATCTTCGGCAGGGATGCGCAGTGCGGTGTGCAGCACGGCGCGGTCCTCGGTGTTATTGATGTGTTCGCCGGCGAACATGGCGTCGCGGCGGGCCTCAAGGTCAGCGGCCTTGGCTACCTCAACCAGCTGCTTGACGATGTCCCCGTCGATCAGGTTCTTCGACAGATCGACGTGCAGCCCGGCGGCGTCGAAGGTGAAGTTGCGGGCGCGGTCTGCATCGGCGGCAAAAAGCTCGCGGAGGTTGAGGTCCTTCTTCTCCTCATAAACCTTCGCGAGCTCGCTCCACTGGGCAGATGCGGTGATATCCATGGTGGTAGGCCTTTCTGGCAACTAGCGCATTGGCAACATGTACCCCTCCCACCGTAGTCCAGAAAGCACTACCGCGTCGGGCCGTCTTAGAGGATGAGCGCGCCTGCCCAGCCGGCGATAAGCAGCGGAATATTGAAGTGGATGAAGGTGGGAATGACCGAGTCGCGGATGTGGTCGTGCTGGCCATCCGCGCCCAAGCCCGCGGTAGGGCCGAGGGTGGAATCGGAGGCGGGAGAGCCGGCGTCGCCAAGCGCGCCTGCGGTGCCAATAAGCGCCACGGTGGCCGCGGGGCTAAAGCCCAACGACATGCATAGCGGCACATAGATAACGGAGATGATGGGCAAGGTGGAAAAGGACGAGCCGATGCCCATGGTGACCACCAAGCCCACCACCAGCATCGCGCCGGCGGAAAGGACCTTATTGGTGCCAAAGAGGTTGGCGGTGGCATCCACCAGCGGGCCGACTTCATTGGTGGCTGTCATGACCGAGGCGAACCCCTGGGCGGTGATCATGATGAAGCCGATGAGCGCCATCATCTTCATGCCATTGGTAAAGACATCATCCGCGTGCTTCCAATCCACCGCGCCGGTAAGCAGCAAAATTCCCAAGCCAGTCAGCGCGCCGACCATCAGGCCATCGGATTCGAAGTCGAGCGCCTGCATAACAATCTGCACCGCAAAGGTGGCAATGATGGCCACGACGGAAACCCACACCTTATAGGCAGAGGGGGCCTCTTGGTGCTCCTCAGCCGCGATGGGCAGGTTTTCATAGTCGCGCGGTTTGCGGTAGCTAATGAAGATGGCGATGAGTAGGCCGGCGAGCATACCGAGCGCCGGCACGCCCATAACCTGCATGATATTGATATCGGAGGTATCAAGCCCCGCCTGCTGGATATTAAAGAGCAGGATGTCATTTAGGTAGATGGAGCCAAAGCCCACCGGAATGAACATGTAGGTGGTGATAAGGCCGAAGGTCAGGCAGGTGGTAATGAGCCGGCGGTCCAGGCGCAGCTTATTCATCACTGTAAGTAGCGGCGGGATGATGAGCGGAATGAAGGCGATGTGGACCGGGATGAGGTTCTGGCTCATCACGGACATGGCGATGAGCCCGAGGATGAGCATCCACTTGGTGGCCAGGGCGGTCTTGGGGTCTGCTTCGCCGCTGCCGCCGAGCTTGCGGATGAGGAAATTAGCCAGGACCTGTGGCAGCCCGGCCGAGGCTACACCCATGGCAAAAGCGCCCAAGAGGGCATAGCTTAGGGCAATCTTGGCGCCGCCGCCCAAGCCGTCTTGGAAGGCGACCATGGTGGCATCGAGGCCCATGCCCGACAGGAGCCCGCCGACGATGGCTCCTAGGAAGAGCGCTACCACCACATGCACGCGCAGGAGGGCGAGCACGAGCATGACTATGACGGCGACGAGAACTGCATTCATGCTAATTCAGGGTACTGCATAGTATCGGCTGGGTCGTAATTATTCGGCTAACCCAGGCGGCCGCGGCCCATCCGCAGTAGCGCCGAGGCGATGGTGGGGCCTTCTTCCCCAAGTTCATCGCGGAACTGATTCAAAATGGCGATCTCGCGCGTGTGAACCAGGCGGGTGCCGCCGGAGCTCATGCGGGTGCGGCCAATAGCCTGAGAGACTTCCGTTCGGCGCTTGGCGGCATCCAAGATGATGCGGTCCATGCGGTTGATTTCTTCGCGATACTGCTGGATCTCCGCATCAGATAGGGGATCATCCGTACCCGAAGGCGTGCGGATGTCCAGGCCGTTATCGACGATGTCCTTGTTATCTTCTGCGGTCATAAGACCATATTGTGCCACCCGCCCGCGCAAAAGGAAATAGCAGCTTGCACGGCGGATACGGGGCGTGTCCGGTGGGGCTAGTAGGTTGGAAGGCACTATGAACGAAAACTCTCCTTTTAGCCCTTCCCCGTCCACCGGCGGCGCACCCACACCAAGCCCCTTTGGCGGCTTCGGCACACCGCGCGCAGCGAGCCCGCAGCCTGATTCTCCCGATGCCTTGACCGAGGGTCTTAACCCGCAGCAGCTTGAGGCCGTTACCCACTCGGGCAGCCCGCTGCTCATCGTGGCCGGCGCTGGTTCTGGCAAGACCGCCGTGCTTACCCGCCGCATTGCCTATCTCATGCGCCATCGCGGGGTAAATCCGTGGGAGATCCTCGCCATTACCTTTACTAATAAGGCCGCCGCGGAAATGAAGGAGCGCGTGGGTGGGCTGGTAGGCCCCGTGGCCGAGCGCATGTGGGTGTCTACCTTCCACTCCATCTGTGTGCGCATCCTGCGCCAAAATGCGCAGCTGGTGCCGGGGCTTAATACCAACTTCACCATTTATGATGGCGATGATGCCCGCCGGCTTTTGTCCATGATTGCTAAGGACATGCAGCTGGATCTAAAGAAGTACACCCCGCGGGTCCTGGCCAATCAGATTTCTAATCACAAAAATGAGCTCATCGGTCCCGAATCCGCATTGGAAAAGGCGCAGCAGACCAAGAACCCATTTGAAACCACCGTGGCCCAGGTCTATGCCGAATACCAGCGCCGCCTGCGCGCGGCCAATGCTGTGGACTTTGATGATCTCATCGGTGAGGTGGTGCGGATTTTCACCCAGCACCAGCAGGTGGTGGAGTTCTATCGCCGGCGCTTCAAGCACGTGCTTATCGACGAGTACCAGGACACCAATCACGCCCAATACGCCCTAGTTGCCGCGCTCGTGGGCAGGGGAGAGCTCGGCCCCGATGCCCCCGAGTTGTGCGTAGTGGGCGATTCCGATCAGTCCATTTATGCCTTCCGCGGGGCCACCATCCGCAATATTCAGGAATTCGAGCGCGACTACCCCCAGGCGCACACGATCTTGCTGGAACAAAATTATCGCTCTACGCAGACCATTCTCAATGCGGCCAATGCCGTAATCGCCAAGAATGAGAATCGCCGCGAGAAGAACCTGTGGACCGCCCACGGTGAGGGCGAGCAGATCGTGGGTTATGTGGCCGATAACGAGCATGACGAGGCGCGGTTTATCGCCTCTGAAATCGACTCATTGGCGGATAAGGGCCGCAGCTATTCCGATATCGCGGTCATGTACCGCACCAATAACGCCTCCCGTGCGCTGGAAGATATCTTTATACGTTCCGGAATTCCGTACAAGGTGGTGGGTGGCACGCGCTTTTATGAGCGACGCGAAATCCGCGATATGGTGGCCTACCTGCGCATCTTGGATAATCCGGACGATACGGTAAGTCTGCGCCGCATCATCAACGTGCCCAAGCGCGCCATTGGTGACAAGGCGCAGGGGCATATCGCCCTCCATGCGGAAAACCACGGCATTAGCTTTGGCAAGGCGCTTGTCGATGTCCCCCGGGGCGACGTCCCTGGCCTTGGCACCCGGGCCATTAACGCAGTAACCAAATTCAACGACATGATGGAGGGTATCCGCAATCAGATCCCGTCCATGCGCGATGAGGTTACCGGCCAACCGGATTTGGGCGAGCTGCTTTCCGCCATTTTGGATGCCACAGGATACAAGGCGGAATTGGAAAATTCGAATGACCCGCAGGACGGTGCGCGCCTAGATAACTTGAATGAGTTGGTATCGGTGGCGCGCGAATTTACCTCGGAGGCGGCCAACCAGCTTGCTGCATCCGGTGCGGATGCAGTGGACCCCTCCGAGCTAGTAGAGGAGGGCGAAGCTGCGCCCGGTTCGCTGCAGGCATTCTTGGAAAAGGTGTCGCTGGTGGCCGATGCTGACCAGATCCCAGATTCCGAGACTGGTGTGGTCACCATGATGACTCTGCACACCGCCAAGGGTCTTGAGTTCCCCGTAGTCTTTTTGACCGGCTGGGAGGATGGCCAATTCCCGCATATGCGCTCACTGGGTGACCCGAAGGAATTAAGCGAGGAGCGCCGCCTCGCCTATGTGGGCATTACCCGCGCTCGCGAGCAGCTGTATCTCACTCGTGCCATTTTGCGCTCGGCGTGGGGCAATCCGGTGACTAATCCCGCCAGCCGCTTCCTCGGCGAGGTCCCAGAAGACCTCATCAACTGGCGGCGCGAAGACTCCGATAGTTCCTTAACCGGCGCGTGGGGCGAGGACGATTACCAATATGGTCGTTCCTACGGCCGCGATTGGTCCGGGTGGGGCAGAGGCGGGTCCCGCGGTGGCCAGCGCGCTGCGTCTTCCCCATCGCAGCGCACCAGCAAGCCAGCGGCAACCTCGATGCCTAAGAACAATAACCTCAACCTTGCCGTGGGTGACCGCGTCAATCACGCTAAATACGGGCTCGGAACCGTCATCGAAACGTCCGGCTCCGGTAAGCGCGCCACGGTCACCGTGGATTTTGGTTCTTCCGGTAAGGTCCGGCTGATGCTCATCGGCGGGGTGCCGATGGAAAAGCTCTAGACCGTAATGCCGCGCTCGTTGAACCAGGAGACTGGGTCAACGGGTGCTCCTCCACCTGGGTGAATCTCAAAGTGGAGGTGCGGGCCAGTGGAGTGGCCCTCGTTACCAATGCCGGCGATCTCTTGACCCGCGGTCACGCGCTCGCCCACATTTACCTTGAGCTGGTCTGCCGGCATGTGACCGTAGACGGAGATGGTGCCGTCATCGTGCTGGATGCGGATCCAATTGCCAAAGCCCTGTGCCGGGCCGGAGTTGATGACGGTGCCGTCCATGACCGCCAGAATCGGGGTGCCCACCGGGTTAGCTACGTCGATGCCGTTGTGCATCGTGCCCCAGCGCTGGCCGAAGCCAGAAGTAAGCGTGCCGGAGGTAGGAAAGACCACGGTATTGCCCGCGGAGTCCTTGCCGCGCTTCGTGGTGAGTCCGGAGTGATTTCCCTGCGGAGCGAATGCTTCCTTCAGTCCCGGTACAGAACCAGGATCCAAGACGATATTTACTCCGCCGGATTCGTTTCCATCTACCTGCGGGGTAGCCTCGCCGTTGAGCAGGCCAACCGAGGTGGTGGCGAGGCCAACAAGGGCGTCGACCACTCCGGCGTTATCTACATTGGTAGCGGTGGGCTCGGAAGAGCCGTCTGATACGTCCACGCTAGCCACTGGCTCTGCAGCAAAAGCGGTGGTGCCGGTAGCAAGTACGGTGCCAAGCGTAACGATGCTCAGCGCCACGTTCTTGCGTGCGCGGTTCATACGCTTCATAGTTAAAGTCCTTTTCATGGCTGTGCATGGTCTCGGGACGCCCGCCCCCTGGAGGGGCGGGGTCTTGCAACTGCCAACCGCGACACGCCGAAAGCTGAAATGCTTGCGTTCGAAATCGCTCGTGGCAACGAGTTAAAAGTTAGCCCGCCCGAACAGCCCGCGCAATCTTAAAAAACGCTGGTAGAGACGGGAATAATTCGAAATTATTCGAACATGCCAGCTTGTTACGCGTGTTGCGAATGTGATTGGAGTGGCGTCTGTAAAGTGTTGGTTTAGGGTCTGGGGGTAGATTTTGGGGGTGGGTGTGCCGCTCTGGAAATGGCGTGTTGCGTTCAAGCCCAGTGATTAGCGTACATGTGTATTTACCTGCGACAAGGCTGCGTACTGGACTTGGCTGTGCGGCGCAATTTGTGTCTAGGGTCCGGTGGTGGAGCGCTTGTCTTGACGGGGCTTGCCTTTTGTTGGAGGCGCAATGGGAAGGCTGGGACGCATTTGAGTCGTCTTGGGGAGGGTTGGCTGCACTCTCGGTGGTCGGGAGCCGTCGCTGGTGTCTTTAGGGCAGGCGGATTCTAGGGGTCGTTGCAACGATGATGGTTAGTTTGGTTTGATGCTACCGGTTTGTGTGAGGGCGTTGGTCATGACTTCGGCTGGGGTGCGCCA
>NZ_MKXT01000095.1:1815-3042 GCF_001913985.1 Corynebacterium sp. S5S1 | reverse complement strand
GATGATCTGGTCGACGCGACCAAACAGCAATTCCTGGGTTTCGATCCAGCGCACCGGCGAAGCAAACTGCCAGGACAACAACTCGATCAGCAACAGGCGGGCGAGCTTCTGCGGCTCCATCGTGGCGGCGTCGATACCGTCCAGGCGGTCAGACGGGGCCAGAGCCGCGGTGGCGTCCACGAAATCCTGGGTGAGCGCAAACGGGCGCGCCACCAGGTTCGGTACATAGCGTCCGACCAGGGCATCCAGATCCAACGTCTCCGGAAGCAACTCGTCGAGCTTCTCGGCAAAGGCCGGTACACCATCGCGCAGCACGCGGGAGTGGAATGGCACATCGATGCCCGGGACAGTCACGAAGGCACGCGGGGCAATGGCTGTGGCGCGCTTGGCCAATTCCGCCAGGCCAGCCTTGGTGCCAGCAATGGAATACTGCTGGCCGGAGATGTTGTAGTTGACGATCTCCAAGAACTCGCCGGTTTCCTGCGCCACCTGGGCCACATAATCCTGCACCTCATCGGCGCTGACACCGATCATATTCGGGCGCAGCGCACCCATGCCGTAATTGGAATTGCCGTGCTCGTCGCGCTCGACCAACGTGCCCATCGCGGAACCACGCGAATAGACGATGTCGATGACATCTTCCAAATCGAAGATATTCGCCAGCGAGGCCAGCGCGGTGTATTCACCCAACGAGTGGCCGGCGTACATGGCACCAGTAGCCAGCGCATTGTTCTCGCGCAAACGCTCAGTCTGACCATAGGCGACGACAGCCAGCGCGACCTGGGTGAACTGCGTCAGGTGCAGCACGCCCTGTGGGTGACGGAACGTGGTGCCGCGCACCTTGAGCTCCGTCGGGTTGTCGTCGATGATCTGGCGGATGGAAAAACCATGCTGGGTGCGGGTGTGGTGATCCGCGCGACGCCAGGCCTCACGTGCAGCAGGGGAGGCGTTGCGATCGCCGCGGCCCATGCCTTCTGCCTGTACACCCTGGCCTGGGTAGACGTAGGCGGTGGCCGGTTGCGCCAACAGCGCCTGGCCGACGGAGACGACTTCGCCATCGATACGGCAGGTGACTTCTAAAGCACTGTGGATTCCGGCGCGGCCGACGCGTTCTGCGGTCATTTCCACCTTGTCGCCGAGTTGCACCATGCCGAACATCGAATACGTCCAGCTGGTGACCGTGCCGTGGGTATTAGCCAAGTGCTGGGCGGTGGCTGAGAGCCACAT
>NZ_MKXT01000095.1:1353-1805 GCF_001913985.1 Corynebacterium sp. S5S1 | reverse complement strand
ATCGGGTTGTAGTCGCCCGAGACCAGCGCGAATGGGGTCATATCCTGCGGTGCCGTGACGGTTGCGCGGTCGACGAATGACCGTGGGGTTGGCTCGACTTCAGCGGCTAGGGCAGCACCGCCCCATTCCGGGGCAGGTGCCGGGACGCTGGCGCCAGTGGCACGGCCGCGGATGGCGAAGCGCTGCATCTGGGTGGCCACCAACTCGCCGGATTCGTGATCGCGCAATTCCAACTCCACGGTGACGATGCGTCCGGCGTTGGACTCGTCGATCGCAGAGCACCAGGACTTGACGTCGATGCGGCGCGCAGTGCTTTCGCCCTTGTTGCCGCGGGCGAGCTCGTGGAGCGGCACCCGCAGGTCAATGACGTGATTCAGGTGCACGGCATTGAGAAGGCCTTCGATGACTGGGTAGTCGGTACCAGCAGGCTCGCCGTGCTCTTCGCCGATGCG
>NZ_MKXT01000095.1:0-1321 GCF_001913985.1 Corynebacterium sp. S5S1 | reverse complement strand
CAGGCTGGGCCCACCAACACGTCCGGGGTGCCCGGGGCGGTGGTGAGCTTGCCGCCCAAACCAGCGCCGGTGACTGCAGTGTGTGCCTGCAACAGGGTGGTAGGCAAGGTGAAGGAATCCTCGGCATAGCCGAATGGGTACTGCTCGCTGACTGAACCTTCCACGATGGTGGGCAGGGCGGTGATCTCATCGCCAGATTCGGAGGTCGAACCCACACCAGCCAGGCCTGCCAGCAGTTCAAAGACGGCCTGCGGCAGACGATCATGGTCCACGACCGGGCTGGCACCGGTGGCGACGGCGTCGGAAAGATCGACAGGGATGGACACGGACTTTACATAGAACGGGCGCTGCTCTTCTGGCAGGTCATCCCAGTAGGAGTCGGTGTTGATGCGAATGGAGTACTGCGGGGCAGCCTCGGTGCCGTCGTTGATGATGTCGAAGGCTTCTGTTGGCAGCTCCACGGCTGGGTTGGCGATGGTGTGCCCGTGCCATTCCAAGCTTGGGGCTTGGCGCAAAAATTCCTCTGCGGTGGTGGCGTTGCCCAGGCGCGAGTACTGCTTGGTTGCTTCCACGCCAGCTTGCTGCAAGGCCTTGGTGGTGCCGGTTTCGAACCGGGCCAGCAACTCGGCGACGGGCTCGTCGACCTTGGTAATGCCTGCTACCGAGACCGGGCCCGGGATGATGCGTACGGCATCGGCGTCGTAACGATCTTCCTGCGCCTGCCACAGGGTGTCTTTGGAGAACCACTTTTTCAGGTCACCATCAATGGCCGTGGTCCACGGCATCGGCTTGTTGTGCTTATGGTTCAGCGAAACAAACCAGGCGGCATCGCGCGCTGCGACGGTAGTGGTGGCAGCCTGCGGGAAGGCCTCGAGCAAGGTGCGCAGGTTGGCTGGGGCATCGGCGACGGAATCCAGGTCTGGGAACAGGGTGTCGATTTCGCCGTGATCCGACGGGTGCAGGCGCGCCTCGATGCGGTGCAGCAGGTCGAACCAGCGATCCTGCCAGGTCGGATCCATGAATGGGAAGGCCAGGTCGACGAAACGCTCTAGCCACTGCTGGTAGGTCATGGTTTCCACGTCACCGAAATACGGCTTGGAGGTCTTGGCCAATGCGGCGATGATCTCTTCGCGGTGGTCCTGGTAGTCAGCTGGATCCAGCGAGGTGATCAGCCGGGCCGCAGCGGCGAAAGAGTTATCGATTTCGTGCAGATCCGCCAGCAGGTGCGACTGACCAGAGGCCACACCACCGTTAGCGCGGCCGCGGCCGACCCAACCGCCGTTGGTCTCCGGGCTGATACCTGGGGTGTCGACGAGCAGCT
>NZ_MKXT01000036.1:0-16689 GCF_001913985.1 Corynebacterium sp. S5S1 | reverse complement strand
CTTCAGGCACTTCTACCGGAACGATGTGGTGAGACATTGGTGCTGGTTAGACCGGAACGATCTTATGAGACATGCGGAACGATGTCTCCGAACCAGACACACTCTGGGGCACCATGTGAAGTCTCGAGACGTCTTTCTTGGAAGCGTCTCGAGACTTTTTGCGTCAGCATGTCTCCACAGCATTTATGAGGAAGCTTTACACAAAACTTCTAGCTAAATGGTAAGCATGTGGAACTTTATGGGGTGGTGTTTCGTTGAATGTGGTGAGATAGCTAATTTGCACCTCTCTTAGAAAGGACAACCGTGCGTTCAAGCAATCCGGTAATGAGTTCTCTGACCGAAAATAGTAGCCGCCAAAATCCTGGTTATGCGGACGTATCTACTCGTCCCATGACCGTGGATGATGTAGTGACCAAGACGGGCATAACCCTTGGCGTCATCATTGTCGCCGCAGCCATCAACTTCGCCTTGGGAATGCTAGTGAGCCCAGGTATCGCCATGGCCTTGACTCTGGTCGGTGGTATCGGTGGCTTCATTACCGTGCTCGTTGCCTCTTTTGGTAAGAAGTGGGGTTCTGCTGCAGTCACCCTGATTTATGCCGTATTTGAAGGCCTATTTGTCGGCGGCTTCTCCTTGATGTTCGCCAATCTCAACTTCCAGGGCGAGGGCGGCATGGCCATCATTGGTCAAGCGATTGTCGGCACCATCGGTGTCTTTATCGGCATGCTGATTGTGTATAAGACTGGCGCAGTGAAGGTGACTCCGAAGTTCACCAAGATTCTTTTCGGCTTGATCGCTGGCATCGCTGTCATGGCGCTTGTTAACTTCTTGGGCGCGATTTTCTTTGATTTCAACCCGTTGCGCGATGGTGGTCCGATTGCCATCATCTTCTCGCTGGTCTGCATCGTTCTTGGTGCCCTGTCCTTCCTGACCGACTTTGATCAGGCTGACCGCATGATCCGCGCTGGTGCTCCCGCTAAGAACGCGTGGGGCGTTGCTCTCGGCCTCGCTGTGACCTTGGTCTGGCTCTACACTGAAATTCTCCGTCTGCTGAGCTACTTCCAGCGAGACTAACTGACTCTTTTGTATTGGCCCGCACTTCGGTGTGGGCCTTTTTGTTGCCGAAAATTCGCTTACAAACGTGTAATTTCTGGGGTAGTGCTGGGGGATAAAGTGAGGGTTTAACCTTCATTTGGTCTACCAAACCACTCCAAGAGATGATACAGCTCATGAGCAGGAAATTTCGCCTTTTGGATGTGATGGGTGTGGCATATGTGACAAATAATTTTGTTAAATTGCCGTTAACCTTTGCGGTTGCGTAGAAAATTCTGGGTGTCTCATGCATGCTGTGTACCGGAACGGGAAATATGAAGTGAGAAGTTCTCTGTTTCACTTTTCCTGTTCCTCTCGTCAGGAAGTGAGTGCGCGAAGGATTGTTGTGAAGCGTCAGGTCACCGTAGCAACGTTGATGGTCGGCAGCACCGTTATGCTGAGCAGCTGCGTTGCAGACATCGGTACGAGGAGCGCGTCGGAGGAACCCACCAAGGTGGACGAATTTGGCGGCATTAGTTCGACCGACGGTGCAGGGGGAGCCAACGGGGACCCGGGGGATGACGCGGAAGGCAATCAGGGGGAAACGGCACACACTAATGGCGGGAAGAATGCGGACGGCGCCGGCCAACCGGGGGAGGCCGGCGCCACGGGGCCGGAAGACACTTCCGGCGTCCTACCGCCACTGGGGGAATTCGATCCGGCAGACCCGAGCTTCGAGCTTTTTGATCCGTGTACGGAGATTCCTCGCGAGCATCTTCGAGCCTTACGACTCGGTGAACAGATTGAGGATTCAGGACAGCAATCGGGGTTTTCTTTTTGTGCTTTTGACAGTGTCGAAGGCACTGGAGGAGCTGTCATTGGATTGACTACTTCTAGGCAAGCATTTGATGGCGCAGAAGTACAAATAGCCTCCTTATCTGATGGTGGGGGACACAGTGTGCCGATAGTGCAGATCGAAAGTGAATTGTTCGGGGATATGTTCTGTACTGTCGGCGTTTCTACTTCGCGTGGAATTCTAAAAGTTAGTCATTCTGGGAAACGACCTGACGATGACTACGAAGCTAAATGTTCGCAGGCCGAAAAATTGCTAAACAAATTTTACTAAAAATAATCATCGGGGGAATTATGGAATTGCGACCGGACAACATCATGGCTACTGCTATGAAAACGGAAAATCTGAAGGAGGAAATTGCACTATCTGGAGGTCGCACATATTCGCCTCTTGATGCTGGATTTTCTCCCGTTGTTGGAATTGACCATGTGGGATCCGTTCACCAACGAGTCCTTGAAACTGACCCTGGCTCTGCACGGTCTTCGCTGAAAGCATTTTCGGAACAGTTGGATTGGCTACAAGATAGCCTGGGCAGGGAAGCCCGAGGGTTTCAGGCGCAAGAGGACGCGAATAGTCGGGGAATGGAGATCGCGGATGCAGGTGGGGATATCGGTATTGAGGCGATGCCGATTATGAACCAGCCGGAGCCGGGATACAGCCCATTTGGGTTTTCCATGCCGGTGGTGAATGTCGGTACGGACATTGTGAAGCTGGCTACGGACCTGATGTCGACGCAGATTTGGAATGTGTCGGAGGCGAATGCGCGGTGGAGCTCGTTGGCGTCGGAAGTCGACGATATCGTTAGCGGGTTGCAGGAAGCAGCTGGGTCTTTGGAAGGCGAGAACGACAGCGAAGCCACGTCTAGGGCGGCGGCCAAGATTAGGGAAGTGGCTGCGTCGGGAAGCCACTTTGTAGCAAATGCCAAGGTCATGGGGGAGAAACTTACCGGGTTCCACGCCAAGCTGATGGGTATGCAGCCGACTGCGATGGCCATGGCGATGGAAGTGATGGCCATTCCAGAACCGGTCGAGCGCGAAATTGCGGAAAAGGCCGCATTGGCCGCATTGCAACCTGACCTGCAGCGCTTCGCGGTAGAGGCAATGCCGTACCAGCACGCTCTGATGGAACAATCGCCGGCGTCGGGAGGCGGCGGCGTCGACGCCGGCCTCGCTGGAGTTGATGGTGATGGGCAGCGCTACACCACCGATGCCGTGGTGTGGCCAAAGAAGATTGCGGAAGCGATTGCGCGAGGTGATTTGGGGCCGGGGAACTTTGACGTCGTCAATGGCAATGTAAACGGGCTGGAAGCGGTGGGGATGAGCCCACAGGAAATTAATGATTTTCACCAGCAGATGCATACTAGCGGCAGGAATGCGCTGGAAAGGCTTGGTCTGGGAGACCAAGTAGCCATCGGTGGGAATGAAGTGTCCACCCAAGGGGCGTCCGTGCCGAGTGTCGCTTCGCCGAACGGGGCGATGGGGCAGGTTCCTAGTGGTATAGCGCATCCGGTCGCCGCAGGAGCACATGGAGGCGCGCTTAATAACAGCGGTGCGATGGCGCCGGTAACTACAGCGCAATCCGCCAATTCTGGGATGGCGCCGATGATTGCAGCCGGACGGCCCAGGGATGCGGGCCGTGGCGTAGGCAGCGGTCAGTCGCTACGAGGCGGAATTGGATCCGCTGCAGGAAATGTAAGTGGCGGCGCCGATGTGGCGCGCGCCGGAAGAGGAGCGCAGTCAGGCCTGCACCCTGGGCGCGGAGCCGGAGCGCCCTACGCCGGTGTCGGTTCAGGCGTGCGCGCTGGCCATAGCAATGCACTCGGCGGCGGTTCGAGCATGCGCGCTGGTCTTGGCAGTGGTGCAGGAAACGGTGCTGGTGCGGGCATGCGGCCCGGCGTAGGCGGCAGTGAAAGTGCCGCGGCAGCGCGCGGTGGCAATGCAGGCCGCTCAACCGGAGGGGCGCGAGCCTATGGTCCAATGATGGGGATGCGCGGAGGAAAAGACAGTGAGAAAAAGCGCGTAAAGTCCGTCACCACGCAGGTCGAAAGGGACCCGAATAAGCGCGACCTCTTGGGGGAGCCGCCCGCTGTCGTGCCCGGTGTCATCGGGGATTGGGTGCGGGAAGTGAACCCAGAAAAATAGCATGAAAAAGGGCCGAGAATATCCCTCGGCCCTTCAAGCCTTATTACTGCTGTGGCAGTTCGGTGGCGGTACCGTTCAAGTGCGGCTGCGCTGGCTCTTCTGGAACACTGGACTCGACTACAGGTGCTTCCTCTTCAACAACGGTCTCGGGTGCGGAAGAGCTGGTCTCAGCATCTTTCTGCATCGGGGCCTCACCGGTGAAGGTGGAGGCATTTTCTACCTTGGAATCAGAATCCTGCTGGTTCGGTGGGTGGCAAGCAGCGAGGGAGAGGCCAGCAGTGAAGACCAAGCCAGCGGCAGCGAAACGGGAGAACTTCTTCATGGGGATGTGCTCTTTCTCCAGAGTGGTAAGTGGTTAAAAGTTTAGGACTCGCGTGGAGCAGCGGCCTTAGCAGAATCATACGGCGCTGCGGACTCGATGGTGACCGAAATGGTCTTGCCATTCGGAGCGGTGTACTCGCGGGTCTCGCCCTCTTGTGCGCCAAGGATGGCAGCGCCCAGCGGGGACTGCTCGGAATAGGTTTCTAGGTCCTTGTTATCGGAAGCAGCGGCGCGGGTACCGATAAGGAAGGTCTCCTTATCGTCCTTGTCACCGTTGTAGTAAACGTGAACTACGGAACCGGTGTGGGCAACGCCCTCCTGAACAGCACCGCGCTCGGTGGTGGCATTCGCAAGAACCTCAGAAATCTGCTTAATGCGGGCCTCTTCCTGGTCCTGCATCTCACGTGCGGCGTCGTAACCGGCGTTCTCTTTGAGGTCGCCTTCCTCACGGCGCTCGTTGATTTCAGCCGCGACTACTGGGCGGTGGTCGATGAGCTCCTGCAGCTCGGCCTCGAGCTTCGCCTTGGTTTCTGGGGTGATGTACTGCTTTTGCTGCTCAGCCATTCTGCAACCTTCCGTAGATAGGAATTGTGGTCAAAGCCCCTGCTAATCCCTGGGGCTATAGGTAAAAGTGGAACCGGGCATATACCCAGTTCTAGGCGCTACAAATCCTAGCACACGCGGCTAGCGGCTTTCCGCGTAGTCAGGGTTATCCATATCCAAGTATTCGGGGATATTGCCGGAACAACCATAGGCCCCGCCAGCTACGGCACGAGCGTTGGTTGGGACGTCGACAGCGATGCGCTGGGTTTCGTTTCCGCCCGCGGGAACAGGGAATTCACGGCGGCCTACTTCGGACTTGGAATAGTCATAGGCTTGGACAATGCAGTAGGCATCTTCGTCGGTGTGATTGCGGGTGACATCGACCCAAACGCGGGTGGAATCATCGCTCAAAACCTCCTGGGTCACGATGGACACCTGTGCGTTCACCCGCTCCTTTTCCTGGAAATACCGGAATCCGAAGAAAATAAGCGCGATAAAAATGGCGACAAAGATGAGCACCAGCGCCTTATTAGTCCAGCTACCAGAGTTCTTTTCAGAGGAGCCGCGGGAGCCGTAGCGGGCGGCTGAGCGAGAGTTTCCGGCGGAAGTCATGGCTTCCACTCTAGTCGAGGACCACGGTTTTCCAATTATCTACTAGGATAATCATCTGTTCAAAGAACCTAGATTAATAAGGGGATGGATTTTCAGTGAGCGATTTTCGCCTACTAGCTATCCACGCGCACCCAGACGATGAATCTTCCAAGGGTGCTGCCACCACCGCGCGCTATGCCGCAGAAGGCAATGAGGTTTTGGTACTGACCTGTACCGGTGGTGAGCGCGGCGATGTGATTAACCCCGCCATGGACCGCCCGGGAATCAAGGAAAAGATGGGCGAGGTCCGCCGGGAAGAAATGGCTAACGCTGCGCGGGCACTGGGCGTACAACATCGCTGGCTGGGCCACGTTGATTCCGGATTGCCGGACCCGGTTGAAGGCAAGACTATGGAGGAATTGCTGCCGGAAAGCTGTTTCGCGTTGCTGGGGGATGACACCGTCGCGCAGGAATACGTCCAGGTTATCCGTGAATTTCGACCACACGTCATTGTCACCTATGACGAAAATGGCGGTTATCCGCACCCAGACCATTTGATGGTGCACCGGGCTTCCATGATCGCGTGGGAGAAGGCAGGCGATGCCGAGTACCACCCAGAGCTGGGTAAGCCGTGGGAGCCGCTGAAGCTGTACTATTCGCACGGCTTTGTTTATCAGCGCATGAAGATGTTCCATGATCTGCTCCTGGAAGAAGGTAATACCAGTCCTTATGGGCCAATGTTGGCGCGTTGGGACACCGCTTTTGGCGATATCATGGCGCGTGTAACCACCCAGGTGGAATGCGCGGATTATTTCAGCAATCGCGAGGAGGCCTTGCGGGCGCACGCCACGCAGATCGATCCGGCGGGTGCCTTCTTGGCGACGTCGGTGGAGGTACAGCAGCGCCTTTGGCCCACCGAGGAGTTCGAGCTGGCGAAGACCCGTGTTTCTACCTCCCTGCCAGAAAATAACCTTTTTGCCGGCATCGAAGAGAAAGAGGAGGCCTAAGATATGAGTATGTATGGCTCTTTCGTTCTGGCCGCACATGACGTATTTGTACTCGCCCAAGGAACTGAGGGCGCCGAAGGTGGCCCAATGGGCCCTGAATTTGGCAAAGCTTCGCCCATTGGCCTGCTGATCCTGGCGCTTATGGGCGTTGCGGTACTGTTTGCGGGTTGGAATTTCCATCGCCGTTACTCACGCTTTCGCCGCCGCATGATGTTTGCGGAGGATCACGGAATCGATCCATTCGATGAGGAAGCCGTGGATAAGGCGATGAAGGAAGCCGGCATTTACGATAACCGCAAGAAGTCCATTTTCTAGGCGGATAGACTAATGAGCGTGAGTTCTCTCAAGCAGCTGGCCTACCCAGCTTATGAAGCCCGTCTGGCGCGTCTGATCAAGGGAAAGCCGCAGCCTAAGCACATAGCCATTATGGCCGACGGCAATCGTCGGTGGGCGCGTGAGGCTGGGTTTACCGATATCAGCCATGGTCACCGCCAAGGCGCCAAGAAGATCGGAGAGATGATCTCGTGGTGCCGCGATACTGATATCGAGGTGGTCACCATTTATTTGCTGTCCACAGAGAACCTGAAGCGCAGCGAGCAGGAAGTAGAGCTGCTCTTTGACATCATCTCGGACGTTGTCACGCACCTATCCCATAGCGACGTCGGCTGTCAGGTGCGCTTGGTTGGCCACCTCGACCTACTCCCAGATGATATCCGCCAGCGCATGGTGACGGCAGCGGCAGAAACCAAGGATAATACCGGGGTCATCGTCAATGTGGCGGTGGGCTATGGCGGACGCCAAGAAATTGTGGACGCCGTGCAGAACTTGGTGCGTGCGGAAGCAGAGAAAGGAACTACCGCAGCGGAGATGGCGGACCGCGTCACCGCAGATTCCATTGGGGAACACCTGTACACCAAGGGACTTCCGGACCCGGATTTGGTCATCCGCACCTCTGGTGAACAACGCCTGTCGGGCTTCCTCCTGTGGCAGGCCGCGTACTCCGAGATCTGGTTCACGGATACTTACTGGCCAGCATTCCGCAAGGTGGACTTCCTCCGCGCCTTGCGGGATTACTCCCAACGTTCGCGCCGCTTTGGCAAATAGGCTCTAGAGCTTGCGCATCCGTACTTGCTCCACCAAGTGATGCGAGCCCTTTTTCAGCACAAGGGAGGCTCGCACACGGGTGGGCAGGATATTTTCCACCAAATTCGGCAGGTTAATGGACTGCCAAATTTCGCGAGCTTGAGCGCGGGCTTCCTCATCGTTTATGTCTGCAAAGGCAGAGAAGTGGGCGTTGGGCTCGCGGAAAGCGGTGTGCCGCAGAGTAAGGAAGCGGTCGATATACCACTGCTCGATATCGTCGGTGCGGGCATCAACATATACCGAGAAATCAAAGAGGTCCGCCACGGTCAACGTGGGACTCGTCTGCAGTACGTTGAGCCCCTCCAGAATAAGGATGTCGGGCTGGTTTACTTCCTGGTATTCCCCGTCCACAATGTCATAGGAGATATGAGAATAAAGTGGCGCTTTGACCAGAGGCTTTCCTGATTTTACGTCCGTGACAAAGCGAAGGAGTGCACGCCGGTCATAGGATTCTGGAAATCCCTTGCGTTGCATGAGGCCGCGTTTCTTGAGGGTTTCGGTGGGGAAGAGGAAGCCGTCGGTAGTAACGAGCGCGACCTTGGGGTGGGAGTCCCAGCGTTGCAGGAGCACCTGAAGGAGGCGGGCAGTGGTGGATTTTCCCACTGCCACGGAGCCGGCCACACCGATGACAAAGGGAACGTGCGTCGGAGGGTTGCCTAAGAAGGACTCGGTAGCCGTGGTGAGCTGCTGGCGTGCCATGACCTGCATATGGATAAGGCGGGAGAGGGGGAGGTAGACATCAGCCACCTCATCCAAGTCGATGCGGTCTCCTAGGCCGCGAAGCTTTTCCACCTCGGTTTCCGTGAGCACCTGAGGCATGGATTTACGCAGTTCACGCCAGGTCTCGCGGTCAAAATCTAGGTAGGGACTCGAATCCAATGTGCGCGCCATGGCTCCATTGTTGCACTTGCATAATCTGTGGGTAAAAGTATGCCCCCTTAGGGAGCATGGCACGATAAGATATGCAGCATCCCATACCGCTTGATTTTGAGAAGGGGACCACACCTTTATGGCTTCTTTTACCTCTGACCTCCGCGACCTCGATCCGGACGTATTCGGCGCAATTCAGGGAGAGATTTCCCGCCAGCGCGAAACCCTGGAAATGATCGCCTCTGAGAACTTTGTGCCGCGCGCCGTGCTCCAGGCACAGGGCTCCGTGCTTACCAACAAGTACGCCGAGGGCTACCCGGGGCGCCGCTACTACGGTGGCTGCGAGCATGTCGACGTCGTGGAAGACCTAGCTCGCAGCCGCGCTAAGGGGCTCTTTGGTGCGGAATTCGCCAACGTTCAGCCGCACTCCGGTGCGCAAGCGAACGCAGCGGTGCTTTCCACCATCGCTGAGCCGGGCGACAAGATTTTGGGCCTGTCCCTGGCTCACGGCGGCCACCTTACCCACGGCATGAAGTTGAACTTCTCTGGCAAGCTTTATGATGTCGCTGCCTACGAGGTGGATTCAGAGACCATGCGTGTGGACATGGATAAGCTGCGCGAGCAGGCGCTGAAGGAAAAGCCGAAGGTCATTATCGGAGGCTGGTCTGCCTACCCGCGCACCATGGATTTCGCGGCCTTCCGTGAAATTGCTGATGAGGTCGGCGCTTACCTGTGGGTAGATATGGCTCACTTTGCTGGTCTCGTGGCGGCCGGCCTGCACCCGAGCCCAGTGCCTCACGCGGATATCGTGTCCACCACCGTGCATAAGACCCTGGGTGGCCCGCGCTCCGGCATGATTTTGGCCAAGCAGGATTACGCCAAGAAGATCAATTCTAACGTCTTCCCGGGCCAGCAGGGCGGACCGCTGATGCACGTGGTCGCAGCCAAGGCTATCGCCATGAAGATTGCCGCTACAGAGGAATTCAAGGAGCGCCAAGAACGCACCTTGGAGGGGGCTCGTATTCTGGCAGAGCGCCTTACCGCCGAAGATGCCAAGGCAGCTGGCGTGGACGTACTGACCGGCGGCACCGATGTGCACTTGGTCTTGGCGGACCTGCGCAATTCCGAATTGGATGGACAGCAGGCAGAGGATCTGCTGCATGAAGTAGGCATCACTGTTAACCGCAATGCCGTGCCGAATGACCCGCGTCCGCCGATGGTCACCTCTGGCCTGCGCATTGGTACTTCTGCGCTGGCAACCCGTGGTTTGGATGCTGAGGCCTTTACCGAGGTCGCAGATATCATCGGCAACGCTTTGGTACAGGGCAAGAATGCCGATGTGGAGGCCCTGCGCGCTCGTGTGGACAAGATTGCCGAGCACTACCCGCTGTATGAGGGCCTAGAGGACTGGAAGCTGGTTTAGTCCTTCACCTCATGGCCACGGGCCTGCGCCATGGTAGCGCGGGCCTGCTGGAGCCATTCCGGCTGCTCTTTGAGGAGCTGATTGATTTCCGCTGTGGTCAGCGGCTTATCCATATCGTTCTTCTTGAGCGCGGTAACAGAGATTCCCAGCTTATGGGCAACCTCGGGGCGGGGATGGGGGCCTTCGCGGCGCAAGGTTTGCAGCCACTCGGGTGGGTTGTGCTGCAGTTCGCGCAGCTCTTCGTGGCTAATGGCACTATTTTGGAACTCGTCCGGCGCGGCGGGCAGGTAGATGCCTAGCTTCTTCGCCGCGGTTTGGGCACGCATAGCGGTGCCGGATGGTTGCTTTTGTTCTTCAGTCACGCTTTTACCGTAGCACTTTCAGTAGACTGTCCTCTATGCTGCGCTTAGCTTTTGCCACCGGTACAGAGCCTGGAAAGTGGTTTCGCCGATTCGAAGAAAATACTGCTCATGGTGGTTTGTACACCGTTGATGCGGACGATGCGCTCGCCCCGCTGGTAGCCGGCGAGGTCGACCTAGCTCTTGCGCGCTTGCCGGATGCGCGGGTGGACGACACTTTTCATGTGGTGCGACTATATCAGGAGGCCCCTGGCATCGCCGTTCCCAAGGACTCGGTCTATGCGGAGGTAGGCGAGGAGCTTACGCTTGCCGACGTCGCCGATGAACACCTTAACTACCGCCTCGCCGATTCCGGTCGTGTCGATGTCCCCGCCGTCCGCGACGCCCTGCAGGTAGTGGCGGCCAATGTAGGCATCGCGATTGCGCCGCGGCCCCTGCTGAAGGTCTTGAGCAAAAAGCAGGTGGTGCCGTTGAGCCTCAAAGACGAGTCCGTGCCGGTAACGGAGATTGCATTGGTGTGGCGCAAGGACGATGACGGGGAAGCAATTCAGGACTTCGTGGGCGTCGCCAAGGGCCGCACCGCGCGGTCTTCGCGGCAGGAGAAGCCGAAGCGCAGCGCCAGGGAAAAGGCGAAGGCGAAGCAGGCGCTGAGAAACGTTAACAATTCGTTACAAAAGAAAAAGAAGGCCTCTAAGCAGCGCAAACGTAGGTAGTCCTTTACTGTTTGCTGTCCGCTTCCTGTCCATGCAGGTGGCGTTAGCTGGGTAGTGCCATTACGGTGGGCGTCGTTCGTCATTAAGGACGATTAAACAAAAATTTAGAATTAACTTACTTTCTCGTTGAAAGGATGATGCAGAAATGCAGAAGATGACCCGTCGTATCGCAGGTGGCTTCGCAGCAGCAACCCTGTCCGTTGCTCTCGTAGCTTGCTCCGATGCTGAGGATGCAGCTGACGACGCCAAGGACACTGCCGGCTCCGTCGCTGCAGACGCTACCGACGCTGCTGCTGAGGCTACTTCCGATGATGATGCGGACGATTCCGAGGGTGCAGAAGCATCTGACTCTGAAGATGCGGACGACCAGGATGACGCTACCAAGTCCATCGCTACCGCTAACGGCGACGTAGAGGTTCCGGCTGATTTCGCTTCCGCTATTGAAGAGAAGAAGGCTGAGTGGGGCGACGTAAAGAGCATCGAGCAGGGTGACGATGATGAGTTCCTCGCTAACTTTGATAACGGCAACCTGCTGACCTTCGACGACGATGGGGGCGCTCAGCCTATCGTTGGCAAGATTGCTGAAACCTGGAAGGAGCAGGGTGGCCTGGACTCTGAGGTAGGCCTGCCTAAGGCTGCTGAGGAAAAGGCTGCTCAGGGCAAGGGCTGGACCCAGCAGTTCGACGATGGCGTTATCTCTTGGATCCAGGACGAGAGCGGCAAGTTCACCTCTTCCGTAGAGAAGTAAATAGCTCTTTTAGAGCTTCTCCCTCTGCAGCTTCTGCTGCGGAGGGATTTTTCGTTTTCTTAATGTTCATCTTGCACCCATGTAATTTCAACCTTCGGTGCCTACTTTGGGTGGCAACCCCGGGGATTCGGGGTGATTCGGAAGAAGTCTGATCTACCGCACACTAAGGGAGAACCCTGCCATCATGTCTCGTTCCTCTGTACTTTCTACTCCGCTTGCCACTACTGATAACACCGTCGCTACCAAGACCTATGTAGTGGATACCTCGGTCTTGCTTTCTGACCCTTGGGCCCTGCGTAAATTTGCAGAACACGATGTGGTCCTTCCCGTTGTAGTTATTTCTGAACTGGAAGGAAAACGTCATCACCCGGAGCTTGGCTGGTTCGCCCGCCAAGCTCTTCGCTTTTTGGAGGAGCTGCGCGCTACCTATGAGGCCTTAGACCAGCCGGTTCCCGTCAATGTGGATGGCGGCACCCTGCGCGTGGAATTGAACCATCAAGACCAATCCTTGCTACCTACCGCGTTCCGCGGGCCCGAGGGCGACCACCGCATCTTGGCGTGCGCTCTCAACCTTGCGCACGAGGGGAAGGACACCGTGCTCGTCACGAAGGACGTGCCACTGCGTGTGAAGGCCGGTGCGGTAGGCGTGCAGGCGGATGAGTATCACGCCCAGGACGTAGTCTTGACCGGCTATACCGGAATGGCGACGGTGCAAACCAGCTCGGATGTCATCGATGCCCTCTATCGTAATGGGGAAGTCATGCTAGACGGCGTCGAAACTGAAAAGGGTACCGCGGTGGAGGAACTGCCGGTGCACTGCGGCTTGACCTTGGCAGCGGGTGCGCAATCCGCGCTGGGTCGAATGAGCGCTGATGGCGTGGTCGAGCTCGTACGTGGTGATATCAATGCCTTTGGCCTTCAGGGACGCTCCGCAGAGCAGCGTATCGCTTTGGATTTGCTGATGGACCCAAACGTGGGAATTGTCTCCATCGGTGGCCGCGCCGGCACCGGCAAGTCGGCACTTGCGCTGTGCGCCGGTTTGGAGGCGGTGCTTGAGCGCGGGGAGCACCGGCGCATTGTGGTCTTTCGCCCGATGTATGCGGTTGGCGGGCAGTCGCTGGGATACCTACCGGGCACTGAATCGGACAAGATGAACCCGTGGGCGCAGGCGGTCTATGACACCTTGGAGGGCTTGGTGTCTGACAATGTCATGGAAGAGGTACACGAGCGTGGCCTTATCGAAGTCTTGCCGCTGACGCATATTCGCGGGCGCTCGCTGCATGATGCTTTTGTCATCGTGGATGAGGCGCAGTCCTTGGAGCGAAACGTCTTGCTTACTGTGCTTTCTCGGTTGGGGAAGGGCTCGCGAGTAGTTCTTACTCACGATGTGGCACAGCGCGATAACCTGCGCGTGGGCCGGCACGACGGAGTGCAGGCAGTGATTGAAAAGCTCAAGGGACATGAGCTTTTTGCGCATATTACGCTGCAGCGTTCCGAGCGCTCTGCCATTGCGGAGCTCGTTACTGACCTGTTGGAAGGCGGCAACTAGGCCAAGTTCGTTCGCGTTTGGCGATCTTTATGTGTACAGCGTGGCGAAGCTGGGCATGGCCCAGTAATAATGTTGTATATGAGCGAGAACGCTAAGCAGACGTCTTCGGACGACAAGAAGAAAGATTTCCGCATCCGCCCCTTTACCGCGGCGGATTACCCGCAGATGCGAGAGATCTATGAACAGGGACTCAATACTGGGCACGCTACCTATGAGACCCGATCCCTGACCTTTGAGGAATTCAAAGCCGGCAAGATCATGCCTTCGGTGCATGTGGCCGTTGAAGCAGATGATGATTCTAAGGTCCTGGGGTGGGTTTCCGCGGCGCCGGTATCTACCCGCACCGTCTTTCACGGAGTGGTGGAGGATTCCATCTACCTAGGTGCCGAGGCACAGGGCCGCGGCATCGGCGGCGCACTTCTGGATCGTCTGATTGAGGTGTGTCAGGACCTGCACAAGTGGGCCATCCACTCATGGATTTTCCCCGAAAATTCAGGTTCTGCGGGGCTGCATAAATCGCGCGGCTTCGTGAAGGTGGGCACCTACTCGCATATGGCGAAGATGACCTACGGCGAGCTTGCGGGCCAGTGGCGCGATACCGACGTATATGAGTTGCTTTTGCCCAAACCGGAGGAAAAGAAGCGGTAGTTTCCCCAGCGCATTTAAGCCCCTGCTCGTACCACACTCGTGGTAACGATGGCAGGGGAATTTTGGGCGCTACACTGCAGGAACGTCCCAGGAGTGAAACCAGCTAAAGCGCGGGATCGGGGTGCCGTGCGCGCGGGCTAGGGAAACTAGATAGTCCCTTGTACGCCGCACCTCGATGGGACCGGCTTGAATATCCAACGCCGCCTGAAGGCCGCCGGGGGCATAGCCGAGAGCGGACTCTATGGGGGCGTCGGCAAGCGGGAGCGCATCACGCAGGGCTTGCAGCTCTCGGCATGTCGCCTGTACTTCAGCAGGGGAAAGAACCATTAGTCAATCGTTTCCTTCAGTCGCTCCTCGCGCAGCGGTAGGAGGAGGACGAGGGCGACGATAACTAGCGGAACCATCAGGGCGATGACCGGGGTCAGGCCGTCATTATAGGAGTTGAGGATTGCTTCCTCGATGGGCTGAGGGAAGGAGGCAACCAAATCCGGGGTGAGGCTATTGGCACCGCCGTCAGCATCGCCGAACTTCTCTGCATAGGCGGCACCCTCCGGGCCCATCTTCTGGAAAGCCTCCGGCATGCGGGTAGCCATCTCATCCTTCATATTGTGGATGAACATGGAGCCAACCAGGGAAGCACCCAGTGCAGAACCGATCTGGCGGAAGAAGTTATTCGCCGCGGTAGCTGTACCCACCTGGGACAGTGGGAAGGAGTTTTGGACGATGAGCACGAGGACCTGGATAACCATGCCCAAGCCGATGCCGAAGACCAGGAACTCGCAGCCAAGCTGCTTCAGGGAAGTCTCCACGGTTAGGTGAGACATCCAGAACAATGCACCAGCAGTAATTGCCAGGCCGATGATGGGGTAGACCTTGTAGTGACCGGTCCGGGCGATGATAAAGCCTACGCCAGTGGAGGTACCGATAAGGCCCACCATCATCGGGATCATCATGAGACCCGCCTTGGTTGGGGTCAGGGTGTGCACCATCTGCAGATAGGTTGGCATGTAGCCCAGAACGCCGAACATTGCCAGGCCAAGTACTACGCCGGAGAGGGTGGTCAGGGCCATATTGCGGTTCTTGAATAGGCGAACTGGAATGAGCGGTTCCTTGGCGCGCAGCTCCACCAGGATGGTGATGATGGTGCCGATGATGGTGATGGCACCCAAGGTGAGGATCATGGAAGAGCCCCACTCGTATTCGGTGCCGCCCCAGGTGGTCATGAGGATAAGGGAAGCGGTGGTGATGGCGATGAAGGTGGCACCAAGCCAGTCAAAGCGCTTCATATCGGCATCACCCACGCGCAGGTGCAGCACGAGGGTGCACACGATGATAGCGAGGATGCCCAGCGGGATATTCATCCACATGCCCCAGCGCCAGCCTGGGCCGTCGGTGAACCAGCCGCCGAGGACGGGGCCGAGAACCGAGGACAGGCCGAAGACGCCGCCCATGATGCCCATGAACTTGCCGCGCTCACGGGAGGAGGTGACCTCCGCGATGATGGACTGGGAGGAAATCATCATAAAACCTGCGCCAAAGCCCTGGACAGCGCGGGCGATGATCAGCAGCGTCATGGAGTTGGCAAAGCCGCCGAGGGTAGAGCCCACGACGAAGATGGCGATACCACCAATGTAGAGCCACTTGCGGCCCAGCATGTCACCCAGCTTGCCGGAAATAGGCATGGCGATGGTCATGGTGACAAGGAAGGCGGAGATGACCCAGCTCATGTGGTCGACGCCGCCGAGCTCACCAACGATGGTTGGAAGAGCAGAAGAGAAGATCATTTGGCCCAAAGAGCTCATCAGCATGGTGAGCATCAAAGCCGAGAAGATAAGCCCGAGGTTATTGGCTCGGGATTGGCCCTGCGAGGGGGCCTTATTAGCCGTATCTACCATCGCATTCCTTTCATAAAATCTGTTATTAGCGTGAGGGAAGTATCGAGTCGCGCGTGGAGGTCCTTGCTGCAATCCGCATCGGGGGATGCCATCGCGAGCCAAAGTGCCTCGCGGACGAGGCCGGCGATGAGCATCGCCTCGGTACTTGCGGGGCAGTTATCGAGGACGCGAAGCTCCGGTTCTGTGGTGAGGCGTTCTTCAATGAGATCGATAAGCTCAATGGATTTTGCCCGCTTCCGGCTTATTGCCGCCGCGGCCGCATCCGGATCATTCGAGATGCGTTTGCGGCGGTCCCGGATGGTCGGGTTGATGTGGTGGCTTTCCATGTGTTGCCTGACCAACTGGAGGACGAGTCCTACCATGCTGGTCGTTGGCTCAGTGAGGAAGAACTCCCGCATCTCCTCCGTAAACTCGGTGCTTGGAGCACCTAGTACGGCGGATTCTTTGGAGTCGAAATAATTGAAGAAGGTGCGCCGAGAAATACCGGCTACTTCGCAAATCCTCTCAATCGTGACCGCGCTAAAGGATTGTTCATCCACCAGCTTTGTGGCGGCATCCTCAATGCGCAGGCGCGTCTCGAGGCGCTTCTGCTCGCGTAGGGATAATTCTTCTTGCACGCCATGCAACTTTACACTCGGTGCAAACTTGCACCAAGTGCAAAAGTGGTGATTTTAGAGGTGCGTTTCCCCTAATGTGTGCTATGCCATAGCGCTTGCCGACGCCCATTACGTTGTTAGCAGTTCCACCTCAGGGTGCCGAAGATTCATGGTCTGTCCACCCGATTGGGCGGGTTATGTTTATTTCCGTTCCCTCCGTCTGAAAAGACAGTGGAACTAGTCGCTGGCTTCGGTAT